>JAZKZU010000257.1:0-1184 GCA_045612825.1 Eubacteriales bacterium | reverse complement strand
CCACACCGATGCGGTGCAGGCCGTCGGCCATCTGCCCATCGACGTAAAGGACATGGGCATCGATGCTCTCAGTTTTTCCGCCCATAAATTCGGCGGGCCGAAGGGCATCGGCGGTTTGTACCTCAAAAACGGGGTGCGCCTGCCCAACCTGCTCACCGGCGGTCAGCAGGAGCGGGGACGCCGCTCGGGTACCGAAAACACCCCCGGCATCATCGGCACAGCCAAGGCCTTAACCCTTGCCGCCGAGGAAATGCAGGAGAATATAGCAAAGGTTACTAAATTAAGAGATAAGCTGATCGACGGTATGCTCAAAATCCCCTATGCCCGCTTAAACGGCGATCGGGAGCAGCGGTTACCGGGAAATGTCAACATTTCCATCCCCTTTATCGAGGGCGAGAGCCTGCTGCTGTGGCTGGACGTCGAGGGCATCTGCGCTTCGTCGGGCTCGGCCTGCACCAGCGCATCCTTAGACCCGTCGCACGTGCTGTTGTCGATCGGCCTGCCCCACGAGATTGCCCACGGCAGTCTGCGCTTTAGCCTGTCGCACGAGAACACCGAGGAGGACATCGATTACATCCTCGAGAAACTCCCTCCCATTGTTGAAAAATTAAGAAATATGAGCCCCCTGTGGCACGAAAGAGAGCAATAAGAATGTATAGTGAAAAGGTAATGGATCATTTTATGAATCCCCGCAACGTCGGCCAGATGGACAACCCCAGCGGTGTGGGTCAGGTCGGCAACGCCAAGTGCGGCGACATCATGAAAATGTTTTTGGATATTGACGAGAATGACATCATTGTCGATGTCAAGTTTCAAACCTTCGGTTGCGGCGCCGCCGTGGCCACCTCGTCGATGGCTACCGAACTGATCAAAGGCAAAACGGTCACCGAGGCCATGCAGCTCACCAATCAGGCGGTTGTCGAGGCGCTCGAGGGCCTGCCCGCCGCCAAGATCCACTGCTCGGTGCTGGCCGAAGAAGCCATCCGTGCCGCTCTGAGCGATTTTTATAAGAAGAACGGTCGGGAATTGCCTCCCGCTTTGCAGGGTTGCTCCTGCGGCGGCGGCGATTGCCACTCCTGCGGCGGCCATTGCCATGAGTAAGGTCGCTCTCGGTCTTTCGGGCGGGGTCGATTCGGCCGTATGCGCCGCGCTCCTGTTGGAGCAGGGGTATGACGAAGTCGGAG
>JAZKZU010000256.1:0-7881 GCA_045612825.1 Eubacteriales bacterium | reverse complement strand
TTCCCCGTCAACCCACAGGCGGCATAGATGCCACGCATGATGGCGGGGGTATATAGGCCGCCCGAACTGTCGGCCAAGGTAATATCGGTAATGCCCCGTCCGTGCAGATAGCGCACGACGGCATCGACCAGTTGCGGATTGGTGGTAATCCCTTTGGCGGGGGATGCGCCACGCAAGAGATTGGGCTTGATAAGCACCTTTTTATCGGGAGTCAGTTCGGCCTCGCCCATGGCCTGAAAATGGGCATGGACGGCACGATCCAGCGATGCCGCATCGTAGGTTGTATTGATACAGGATATCCGATTCAGAATGATCACCTCGGCGTCCAGTATAACACATCTCCTTTTAGAAATCAAATCCCTCCCGCATTTTTTCGATGGCACGTTTCTCGATGCGGGAGATATACGAGCGGGAGATGCCGAGGATTTTGGCCGTTTCCTGCTGGGAGCGGGGCGGTTTATTATCCAAGCCGTACCGCAGAAGCAAGACCTTTTGTTCCCGTTCGTCCAATTCTCGCAATAGCGCCATCATCTTTTCAATATTGATTTTCTTTTCTAAGTTTTCGGCGATATTATCCTCACCTACAATGATATCGACAAGCGTTAATTCATTCCCCTCTTTATCGGTATCGATGACATCGTTAATGGATTTATCCCCCGCATTCTTTTTCTGCGAGCGGAAATACATCAGCACCTCGTTTTCGATGCAGCGGGCGGCGTAGGTGGAAAATTTGGAGCCCTTCTCCAAAGAATAAGAATCAACCGCTTTTATCAGACCAATCGTGCCGATGCTCAGCAGATCGTCCTGCACGCTTTCGGGGACATTGTATTTTTTTATGACGTGGGCAATCAGGCGCAAGTTGCGGCGGATGAGCCGATCCCGCGCCTGCGCATCGCCGGCGTTCATTTGTTCCAGACAGGTTTTAACCTCGGCTGAGGTCATGGGCTTCTCGAACGTGCCTTGCAGGCGAATATAGAGCATGAAATAGAATACGGAAGAAACGGATGACAATAATTGAGCAAACATAAGATTACCCTCCCTTTCTTCTAAGATACGGGAATACCTGTTGTCCCTATCACCCGACCATATAAAAAAAGAAACTTAGCATCAGCTAAGTTTCTTTTTCTTTTCGGGAACAATCTCCCCTGCTTTTGTCAGCACGATCTTAGTGATCAGCGGGCCGACCAATTCATAAATCAAGGTTGCCGTAAGCACAACGGCACGAACCTGCTGGCCGTAGGCGGGTAATTGTGTCATAACGATTTGTGCCATACCGATCGCAACACCGGCCTGCGGCAAGAGGGCCGCACCTAAGTAATTGCGGATATTCTTGTCCGACTTTACCAGTATAGCACCAAAGAAAGTACCGAAATACTTTCCGGCAGAACGGACAAGCAGGTACAGCAGGCCAAGCACACCGACCGTCGGCAATACAGCCAAATCCAGTTCAGCGCCCGAAATCACAAAGAAGAGCATGAACAGGGGCGGCGTCCAGCGGTCGATACCGTCCAGGATCGGTTCGGCGTTTTTATTGGTATTGACAAAGCCTGCGCCGATGCACATACACAGCAACAGGGATGACAAATGGAACTGCTCCGCCAACGCTACGCCCAAAAACACGGCGGAAATACAGATGCACAGGCGGTTGGCACGGGATTTGAAAAATTTTGTGACAACCGATTCCAGCACGCCGATCACGCCGCCGACAACCAAGGAAAGCACGATTTCCAGCAGCGGCTCAACGGCCGTATTCATCACCGTGATGGCCGCACCCGATGAGAGGGATTTGGCAATGGCAAGCGAGACGGCAAAGACAATCAGACCGATCGCATCATCGATAGCGACAACGGGCAACAAGGTATTGGTGATAGGGCCTTTGGCTTTATACTGCCGCACAACCATAAGGGTGGCTGCCGGAGCGGTTGCCGTAGCGATAGCACCGAGTACCAGACAAAGCGGCGTATCAAACCCGGCCAGAATCAAGGCGACGTCCACCAAAAGGGCCGCCAGCAAGGCTTGGCAAAAACAGATGATGATGGCGTTCTTTCCTATATGTTTCAGGTGAGAAAACCGAAACTCATTCCCGATGGAAAAGGCGATAAATCCCAGCGCAACGGTAGAGATGGAACCAACCACTTCTAACGATTGGGTGGGAAAAACGTTCAGCACATACGGGCCGATTAATAATCCGGCGATCAGGTAGCCGGTTACATTGGGCAAATGCACAAGTTTAACAACGCGGGTCAATAACAGGCCTACGATCATGGCAAATGCCAGACTCAATAGGATGTTCATAATCAGTCTTCTGCGACTCCTTCCGAATAGGCAATGGGCAAGGTGAACAGGACGCCCTTATTCGGGCCGTCCAACGGGCCGACCTGCTCATGAATGACCTCTTTTACTACCTCGACCTTTTTATCGGGCAACACCAACAGCACGATCTTTCCGTGGGCATGGGCGGGATTCAGAAAATGGCGCAAAGACCCGAAGATCGGCGGGGGCTCGACCGAAGAATCATATAGAGCATGAAGCATGCCTTCGCAGGGCACGACGGTAGCGCCGTGAATCTCTTTTTCCATCAGCTTAGACAGAAGCGGAGCCACCACATCGCTATCACTGGCAATAAAGAACAATAACTGCATATAAACCTCCTAAACGCGCATCAAAAGGAAGCCGTACGACTTCCTTTTGAAAAATTTCCTCATATGTTATACACCTATGGGTGTATTTTGTCAAGGATTGTTAAATGATTTCGTTGCAGAGTTTTTCAAATTCCGCACCGTCGATTTTTTCCTTGGTCAAGAGAGTTTCGGAAACCTTATCCAGCAGGGCACGGCGACGGGTCAGAATCTCCTTGGCACGGGCCATTCCCTTTTCAATAAAGGCCTTTACCTCTTCATCGATCAGAGAGGCAATCTGTTCGGAATAGTTGCGAGAGGTGGCAAAATCACGACCGAGGAAGACCTCCTCATGCTCCGAACCGAAGACAATCGGGCCGAGTTTATCACTCATACCGTATTTGGTGACCATCTTTCTGGCAATCTCGGTAGCACGCTGGATATCGTTAGAAGCGCCGGTAGAAATATCATCCAGCGCCACCATTTCCGCCACACGGCCGCCAAGCAGGGACACGATTTCGTCCTCCATATCGCCTTTGGACTGGTAGAACTTATCGTCGCTGGGCAAATGCATGGTGTAGCCACCTGCCATACCACGGGGAATGATGGAAATTTCATGCACCTTATCGTGATTGGGCAGTTCCGCCGCCACGATGGCATGACCGGCTTCATGAACGGCTGTTAAGCGCTTCTCCTTGTCGGTAATGCGGCGATTCTTTTTCTCCACACCCATCATGACCTTCACGATCGAATCCTGAATGTCCTGCATGCTGATACTCTTTTTATCCTGACGGGCAGCCAAGAGTGCCGCTTCATTGAGGATATTCTCCAGATCCGCACCCGAGAAGCCTGCCGTTGTACGGGCAATGACTTCGAAGTTCACATCGGGATCAAAATGCTTGTTGCGGGCATGGACATTCAAAATGCCTTCACGCCCCTGCACATCAGGCAGGTTAATGACAATCTGACGGTCAAAACGGCCGGGACGAAGCAGAGCACGGTCCAGCACGTCGGGACGGTTGGTAGCCGCAATAACAATAACCCCTTCGTTCTTGGCAAAGCCGTCCATCTCCACCAGCAACTGATTGAGGGTTTGCTCACGCTCATCGTGACCGCCGCCCAAGCCGGCGCCACGCTGACGACCAACGGCGTCAATTTCATCAATAAACACGATACAGGGCGCCGCCTTCTTGGCCTGATCAAACAGGTCACGCACACGGGAGGCACCGACACCGACATACAACTCCACAAAGTCCGAACCGGTGATGCTGAAGAATGGAACGCCCGCCTCTCCGGCTACGGCACGGGCAAACAGAGTTTTACCGGTACCGGGAGGGCCGACCAGCATAACGCCCTTCGGAATGCGGGCGCCGAGTTCAATGAATTTCTGAGGATTTTTCAAGAACTCGACAATCTCAGCCAGTTCTTCCTTCTCCTCTTCCGCACCGGCGACATCGCCAAAGGTGATCTTATTCTTATCGTCGACATGAACACGGGTCTTGGCACGTGTAAAGCCCGAGGCCTTGCCTCCGCCGCCGGCGAACTGACTGTACATGAAGTACATCAGAACGCCCATGAGGCCGAAGACCAGCACGTACGGCAGGATGGAGGCCCACCACGGCGTGCCCGCTTCACGGGCAATGTTGTATTCGAGCGTTCCGTCCTGACGTTGAGCGGCAATGGTATCGCCCACATCCATCATGAACAGTTCCACGCTATACAACTTGAAGGATTTTTCCAGATCGTTCTTGTTTTTGGCGGGATTGGTCGGATCGTCCTTGAGGGTATAGGTCAGCTCGGTGCCGACAAGCTCAAAGCTTTCCACCTTTCCCTGTTCAAATTCACTGACGACCTGCGAATACAGGAGGGTATCATCCCCTCTGTTTGCATCGATGATATTGGTTGAGAGCAACAACAGCAGTAAAATTACCGCAATAAATATGATGTTGCCGAAGTTTTTCTTCTTCAAAGGATCTTACCCCCGTTATTTATTGTAAACCGATTCCTTAAGTACACCGACATAAGGCAGGTTTCGGTATTTTTCCGCATAATCCAGCCCATACCCGACCACAAACTCATCGGGAACAATAAAGCCTACATAATCCAGCGGCACTTCTACCCGATGGCGTTCGGGCTTCTCCAGCAGAGAACACAATTTCAGCGAAGCAGGCTTGCGGCTGCGGAGAATTTCCATAACATGGGACAGGGTAACGCCGCTATCCAGAATATCCTCCACAATCAGCACATCCTTGCCCGCAATATCCACGTCCAGATCCTTGATGATCTTGGCACGGCCTTGCGTGGTCGTTCCCTTGCCGTAGCTGGAAACGCACATAAAATCAATGCTCAAGGGAATATCAATGGCCCGCATCAGGTCGCTGAGAAATACACATGCGCCCTTTAATATACTGACCAATAACAGGTCTTTTCCTTGATAATCCTTTGAAATCTGTTGGCCAAGTTCGGCAATTTTTGC
Organism: Eubacteriales bacterium; assembly: GCA_045612825.1. Lineage (GTDB taxonomy): Bacteria > Bacillota > Clostridia > Oscillospirales > UMGS1783 > CAKSHC01. Next base: position 2,787 of record JAZKZU010000256.1, on the reverse strand, counting down.
CTTTAACTGTTCCTCGCTGATCAGGACAGACTCAATATCTTTTTTCATCCTTGCTGTTCCTCCACCGTTATATTGATAAAGGGTTCGTTCTCGTTGGCCTGAAACGGAGCAGCAACACCGATTCCGTAAATCCACACGACCTGCCCATCCTTCACCAACATCGGCCACGAGGGGCGCAGATCTCTGGGAATCTTCTTTTCAATATACAAACGCCGCACCGATTTGGTACCCACACCGGGAATGGCGTACACGTCCCCTTCTTTGGCGGCACGAAGTTCCGCACCGTTTACCGCATCGGCCCGCATACTGTACCGACGGGAATAGTGATCCTTTTCCGTATGAATACGATAGCGGCCAAAGTCGACCGGCTCACCGGTAAAGGCAATCGGGTCGGGCGCGGGCATCGGCTCAATCAGCCGCAAGAAGCCATAAGAAATGGAGAGAAAATGAGCCGCATCCACCGGAATCTGCGATACCGATTTCCCCGCTTCGATTTCATCCTGCAAACGGGAGAGCAAATTACGGTCGGCCTCCAAGCCCTGATCTTCCAAAAAGGCACGCAAGGTGGCAAACCGCTGGGACGACGGGTCTTTGGCTAAGGTTGCCACATCCAAGCCCTGCTCGGTCAGCAGTTGATGATATCTCTCCTGCCCCGCCTTGGTCTGCTCGGCATCGAGCGATGCCGCCAGCTTGGAAAAGCGATTGATGTTATCGAGCGCCGCCGCATTGATCATGCACAGCTCGGGCAATACATGATGCCGGATGCGGTTGCGGGCATAGGTAACATCGGCATTGGTCGAATCGTTGACATACTCCAGATTATTGGCCTTGCAATACTCCTCAACCTCCACCCGATACTGATGGATCAAGGGACGGATGACATCGGCCGTTTTAGGCGAAATACCCGAAACGCCACGAATTCCCGTGCCTCGGATCAGGTGGAAGAGTACCGTTTCGGCATTGTCGTTAGCGGTATGCGCCGTAGCAATCACCGCATTTTTCTTCGTCTTTACGATGCTGCGCAGAAAATCGTAGCGAGCCAGACGGGCCGCTTCTTCAATCCCCACGCTCTGATCCTTGGCCAGATGCATGACATCGGCACTGCCCTTTACAAAGGAGATATCCCATTTCTTGCAGAGGTTTTCCACAAAATCCGCATCGGCATCGCTTTCACTGCCACGCAGATTGTGATTAAAATGGGCACACACCAGCTCAAAGCCCTGTTGCAAGGACATCAGGCGAAGCATATCCAACATACACACCGAGTCCGCCCCGCCCGAAACGGCGGCGACTACGGTATGTACGCCATCAAACATTTTATACTCTTCTATTGTTTTCTTAATTTGATTGATCATGATGTTTCTTATCCAAGTTAAAGAATTTTGTATGTCTACCGACCCACAGCAACTCGGCCGTACCGCAACGGCCACGACGGTTTTTACCGACAATCGCCTCAATGATGCATTTATTTTCCACGTCACCCGAGGTCTGATTCTCGTTATGCAGGAAAATAACAATATCGGCGTCCTGCTCGATCGAACCCGATTCACGCAAGTCAGACAGTTTCGGCTTACGATCGGGGCCTTGATCGGCCGCTTTACGGGACAACTGCGACAGACAGATAACCGGCACATCCAGTTCCTTGGCCATCAATTTCAGGGCACGGGTCATTTCACTGACGACCTGCACACGGTTCTCGTTCTTACTGCCCGAATTCATCAACTGCAGATAGTCGATAACCACCAAGCCAAGGTTTTTCACTCGGCGCAGTTTCGCCTTCATTTGCGACACCGTCACATCACTCGTATCATCAAAGTACAGCGGAGCGGTACTTAAATACTTACCGGCTTCGGCAATGCTCGACCAATCCTTCTCGTCCAGAGCGCCGGTCATCAACTTGCCGTTATCCACCAAGGCCTGAGAAGCAATGACACGGTCCACCAACTGGGCGCTGGACATTTCCAAGGAGAAAAATACCGTGGTAAAACCATGCCGCACCGCCGCCTGCTCACAGATGTTCAGCGCAAAGGCCGATTTACCAACGGCAGGACGAGCGGCCAATATGATCAACTCACTCTTTCGCATACCGCCGTTGAGCATACTGTCGATATCGGCAAAGCCGGTAGGAACGCCAAGCAGCGCCGTATTGTCCTCCTCGGCCAGTTTCCCGTAACGCTCGATGGCGTCCATGTACCCTTCGTTTATCGAGTACAAACCGGTATTGACTCGCCCGTTGGCAATATCGTAAATGGTTTGCTCGGCATGCTCCAGAATCATGGCCGATTCCTCGGCGCCTTCCTCACTGCGGGAGCGGATGGCATCGGCCGCCGCAATCAGCTGCCGCAATACCGCCTTATCGGCTACGATCTTGGCATAGTTTACGGCATTCTCGGTTGAGGGAACTACTTGGGTCAACTGCAATAAATACTGTTTTCCCTCTTCCTCCGAAAAGATACCCGCCGCCTTGACCTCATTGAGCAAAGTAACAAAGTCGATCGGCTTGTTGGCCACATGCATCGCCAGCATCACATCATAGATACGCTTATGGCTCTGGGCATAGAAATTATCTGAATTTTTGAGTATGGGAACGATCGAATCGAGCACCGACGCATCGATAATGATAGCGCCCAGCACCGATTGTTCTGCCTCGAAACTAAAAGGCAGTTTTTGTGCGATCTCCATCGTCTGTCCTCTCTTTTACAGTTCTTTTACGGCGACATTCACCTGCGCCGACACGGCCGTATGCAATTTCACGGTAACCGTATACACGCCGGCACCCTTGATTGC
>JAZKZU010000255.1:0-1397 GCA_045612825.1 Eubacteriales bacterium | reverse complement strand
GTCCCGATACGGGTAGCGCCTGCGGCGATCACCTTTTCGGCATCTTCCTTAGAACGGACACCGCCGGAAGCCTTGATGCCCATGGTAGGACCAACGGCACGGCGGATGAGGGCTACGTCCTCGGGAGTAGCGCCACCGGTGGAGAAGCCGGTAGAAGTTTTAACAAACTGAGCACCGCAGGTTACGCAGGCCTGAGAAACCTTAACCTTTTCCTCATCGGTGAGCAGGCAGGTTTCGATAATGACCTTAACGGTAGTCCCGTTGGCAGCCTTAACGACGGCGGAGATATCTTCGTTTACGAGATCCCAGTTGTTATCCTTGATGGCGCCGATATTGACCACCATGTCAACCTCGGTAGCTCCATTGGCAATGGCCTCGACCGTTTCAACAGCCTTTACAAAAGGAGTGTTGGCGCCCAAGGGGAAGCCGATAACGGTGCAGACGTTGACGCCACTGCCGGCCAGACGCTTAGCGGCATATTTCACATGGATGGGGTTGAAGCAGACCGAAGCAAACTTATTCTCGATAGCCTCGGCGCAGCATTTTTCGATCTTGGTCAGCGGAGTGTTGGCCGCCAGCACGGTATGATCGATATAAGTATTAAGAGGGCGGTTGGATACGGGAGCGGTATAACCACCGACAGTACCCGACTGCTTGGCCACCTCTTTGGCGATAACTTCAATAAGATTTGACATATTGATATCCATTTTTCAATCTCCTTGGATAAATTTATTACCAGTTACGACAATTATACACCAACCGTTTTATAATTGCAATAGCGTTTAGTCGAATTTAATAAAAACCATACCGGTAATCAGTTTGGGATAGAAGTAGGTGGCCTTTTGCGGCATCTTATCCCCTGCTTTGGCAACGTCCTTGATCTGGTCGACACGGGTGGGATTTAAGAAGAAGGCACATTCCTGCTTGCCTTTTTGCACCTGCTCGATGGCTTCTTCGATGGAGCGGGTATAGGTGATCTTGGTCTGTTTGGCCAGATCGGATTTGGTGATGCCGAAGATCTTATCCAAGATCAGCGTATGAAGGATGGTGACATCCAGATCGCAGAAAGCATCGGACATATCGGCCAACATTTCCCGCACCAGTGCCTCATCATGGAAGGTAAGGCGGTAATAATAATCCTTGCCCGTATACAGGCCCATACCATGAGAATGGCTTTCATCGGCCAGATCCTCTTCGATATGGCTTAACTCATTACAGCGCTCAAAACTAAAATATTTATTGATTTTCTCCAAGGTTTCCTGCTCATCGAAGGTGCCGATATTACTGAGCATACGATGGGTCGGGAAAACGACCAGCCCGTCGCACTCCATATCGACCAAGAACATACAGGTGAAGTTGGCGGGGTGGGTTTCATCAAAGTCTGGCGTTTCGGCTTT
>JAZKZU010000254.1:0-8645 GCA_045612825.1 Eubacteriales bacterium | reverse complement strand
CGGATAATAGATCATCGGCTTATCGTAAATAGGGAGCAATTGCTTGGATGTGACCTTAGTCAATGGATACAGCCTTGTGCCGGATCCGCCTGCCAAAATAATACCTTTCATACCAAATCTCCTTTATTGATTCTTGGGAATCCTTGTTGTACAGGCGGCAACCGCAAATAAGAAGGTCACGCCCCAAAACAGCCAAAAACTGAATATGCTCATCCATGAGTCAAAGAAACATAGGGCAACAGGGGTCATGGTGTTGCCCAGTGCGAGTAGGGAAAACGGTCCTTGCGTCATTTCATGAATCCCTTGAATGGCGCCGAAAACAAAGGACCATAAAAGCATAAAGAGGAGCACGCCGATAGCACCGAAGTCATAATAAAAATCACCAACCAAATTGGTTGTATTCAAATTTGGTGTTACCGTATAGTATTCGGCATCTATGTTGGCTTGCGCGATCCAATCGCTTTGCAGGACAACATTGATCGGCGGTAGTTGCCGTAATCCCCATGTGTACGATTGCCGATTTTGAACCGCTTCATTAAGATTGTCATGGCTTACCGTTACATAGCCGTACAAAAATGCCATGCGCGGAGATAACTGGAATGAAGCAAAGGGTGGATCCGTGTCCGAGTCGCTATCGGGATCTGACGGGCGGGTAATCTGCGATGGCTGAAAGATGGACGACAACTGCTGGTCGGTATAATTGCGTAGGGTAGAAGTGAATAAATACACGCCCATCACCAAAACAATGCTTAATACCAGGGCCCAGAACCGTTTGCCGCAGGTGTAAAAGATTGAGGCAATCAAAGAAAGGGCAGCCACCATAAAGATGCCGCGGGAAACGACCATAACAGGGAACGCAAAAACCAGATAAAAAATGCACAGTCCCAGCACGATTTTTTTCCATAGTTTCAGCGGTTGTTTGCGAATGCAATAAAAGCAAAGACCGGATGCGCCGGTGGCCGCTGTGGAGAAAATATGAAATTTCGTATAGAAATCCATGTAGGCTGTTGTGCTGTCTGAAAAACAGGGAATGTATCCTTTAATGGCAACATTGATCATAAAACAGATCAGACCAATTATCGTTGTGACAACACAAATAGTGAACAACCGGTTTTCCTTCATGTGGAATTGAAGGTGTCTAAACTTAATCTTGCCAAATGCGGATTGGATCTTGCGGTACAGGCGAGGTCCATAAATCATTCCGAGGGTGGAACCGATCATCAGCCCTCCATAGGCAAGAGCCAGAATAACCCATGTCATGTTTTGCCATGTTTCCTGATAATCCACCAGCCGTAAGGTGGCTAACCCAATTGTGCCGAGCCACATGAGAGAAAAAACAGCACGTATGTCCAGCCAATTGCGATTAGCCAGACCCAATACGATGCCAAAGTACAGAGCAATTGCGCTGAGAATGATAATTAGAGCGTTGATGTAGTGGTTGACGGGATTAAGAACGATGCCGGACAATAATGCGAAACATCCGATAAGGGTGCAGGCAATAAGAATTAAAATGGAGCGTTTTGCAAGCGAATTTTTCATAGGAGTTCTCTTTCTTGGGATTAGATTTATTTTCCAAAGCATATCAGCCAAATATCACAGATAAAAGATTTTAAGCGCAGAATGTGTTTATGATGTTTGTATAGTTGAATGAGTTGCTTTATGCTTCTATGCAATATGGCTTGTTCTCGTTGATGAATCAAAGATAAGCGAAGCTGTATCTTTTCTTTTGCGGTCGGGGAAAGGGGGAGGTCTGCCTCATTCAGACTCGTCCACGTTTTCTTTGCATCTGCAATATCAGATAGTTTGCGCGTGCGATTCAGAAGTTTACTTACGCGGTGTTCTTCTTTTGCTGTATTATTTCCATGTCTTCTATGATGGGCGCCAATATAGTTAACGTTATAAAATCCGTTGCGGTCTGCCGCCAGTATGGCAAAAACAAGGTCATGTGCCGTACGGCAGGATTCAATATGCGGTAGGATGGAAACAAAGAAGGAGCGGCGCAAACACATAATCATGCCGGGCCAGCGATAGGATCGCATAATATCATCCACATGAGTCGGATGGCACAGATGATCTTGATTGCCAAGCGGCTCTACGATGCTATGTTGTGCCTGTCCGTTTTCATCGATAATTCCGTACTTGCAACATAAAAGAGAGATGTCTCCCTGTTTTTCCATAATTTTCGACATTTTCTGGATTTTTTCAAGTTCCCATATATCATCCTGATCGCTTAGGAACACCAAGTCGGTCTGACACAGAGAGATGGCTTTATAAAAATTTTTCACATAACCAAGATTATGCTGATTTTGGTGCAATTCCCACGTATCACCTAAATGATGTTTTTTGATGTATTCTTGTACAATCGCAACCGTATGGTCGGTTGAGCCATCGTCACACAAAACAACATGATTAGCGGATTGTGTTTGAAGCCGGATGGTATCTAACTGTTGTTCTATGAATCTCTCTCCGTTATAGAGAGCCATGGCAACTCCGCAAGTCATAACCGAATCTCCTTTATTTAATCTCGAAATAATAAACGACTGACATGGTAAAATAGGGTTGCGTTTATTAACATAAGCCGACAGGCAATTTTTTGTTTTAGTGGTAGTTGTGAAATTTGGTGCTTATATTGCGCAAAATGAATCATTTTTGATAAGGCAAGGAAATCAGATTTCCCCATTTGAACGGCAGCTTTTCGCAGAGTAGCAATATAATAACGAGCATGCGCCGTTTTGTTGAAGGTGTTAGATGCCGGCGATTTGGCCTGGATAATGTCATGCGCGGTTCGTTCAAAGCAGGTAATGCCAGATAAGTATTTATCAGTCGAGGGGCTTCGACTAAGGGAGCCTTGGTGTGCGTAATAAAAATACAGATCACTGTTAATATGGGCTACGCAATCTGCCTTAGCGATAACGCTTGCCACAAAAGGAATATCCTCACAATAGTGACATTTGTCATCAAAAAACAGATGATTCTTCGATTGAAAATCTCGATTAATCAATAAGCAACAGGGGGAAATCCATGCGTTGAGGAATGACGCCATGGCTTGTTGGGCAGTTAGTTTTTGATAGCATAGCGGGATATTAGGCATATTATGGTTACGTTGCCCATCAAAGCGAATCATGTAATTGCAGTAGACGACAGGGGCTTCGGCTTGGCGTGCAGCATGAAGCATATGTTCTAAATATTGCGGGTGATACGCATCGTCACTGTCCAGAAAACAAACCCATTCTGCAGTTGCCATACGTAATCCGGAGTTGCGGGCAGAGGCGGCGCCGCCATTTTTCTTTTTCATGAGCAGATACGGAAAATCAGCACGCGATAAGTGTTGATTTAGTATATCCCAAGAGTGATCCGTTGAGCCATCATCAACAAAGACGATTCGAAAATCCGAAAAGGATTGCCGATTCATATCGGAAATAAGGCGGGGAATGTCCGTCTCCCGATTATAGATGGGGACAATAATGTCAATCACGTGTGACATGTTTTATATCTCCTTGAGAATTTGTGTGCAATGCGCCAGATGTATTTTTGAATCAAAGTTTTCACGAAACAACCGAATTGCCGCATGATGCATTTGCGTGCTATCTTGATAAATGGCATGACAGGCATCTTGGATGGTTTGTTCTGCGGTGCGGAAATGAATACCGGCATGGTATTGCTCAATAAAATCTTTTGTGTCATGGGGTATATTATTGATCAATGGTAACCCATGTCGAAGATAGTCTACGGATTTCATAGTTAATCCAATGCAGACCGAGTCTTTCATAATGTTAAGCCCAAAATGACAGCCGGACAGGATCTTATGTTTTTGATCCTCATCAAAAATCTTGCCATGAAAAACGACATGAACGCCGGCGGCTGATGCGCGCTCGCATAATTGTTCGCGAGATTCGCCATCGCCGATAACATGTAAAGTGGTCGGCATGTGCTGAGCAATACCAGCCAGTATGGCTACAATTTTGTCAATATCAATAATGTTATTGATGGAACCAAGGTATGCAATCTCCGCTCGGTCGGTAGGTAACGAGGGGAGCGGCTCTTCCTTGCCTTGGTATGGCGGAAGAGAGAAATAAATCACGCGGGCATTCTCTTTGTGCCATTGCAATCGATCCAGATACATGCCGCATTCGGCCGTAACATAGTCGGCCGCAGGAAGATGTTTATTTCTCAGGTTGCCCCATATGCGAAAGGCCGGCGCTAAGATCTTTTTTAAGCCGGAAGAGGGAAAGGATTCGGGCCAAAGGTCGTATATATCAAATACTACCTTGCACTCCGGATGTTTTTTCTTGAATTTTGCCAAGTATTTTGTAATAAAATTAGGCGGAATCAGCGATATGACAATTTCCGGCTGCTCGTCTATCAGGTATTCATAGAGTTTTTTTGCAAACATACGATGAGATAAAACACGCTGAATCGACAGATTCTTTCGATAAGGCATCACATGAATCTGTTTGCATCCTTTTACCGGACATACATATTTGGTTTTTGCGCCGTGGCTAAAATCGGCGGCAATATAGGTTGTCCAATAACCAAGATCTTGCGCGCTTTGATCCCAGTAGATCATGCGTTCGTAGTGATCAAAGCAACTGATAATGACTGCATGTTTTTTCATGATTTCTCATTCTTTCGGATTTATTTTGTTTGAAAGTGCGTTATTTTTTGCCGATATTGATGATTCTCAAAATGACAGGGCTTAGCACGAGGTTGACAAGCAGTTCAAAAACAAAGTTAAGTCCAATCAGCCCAACGATAACATAAAGCGAGGTGTCGGCGGTAAAGCCGGCGGCGGTGGCCCATATGGAGATTTCCTCCATGAAGAACAGTTCACAGCCTACGTAAAAAATACCGCTATTGGCAAGGGGGCAGATGATAGCGGCGGCGGCAACACCAAGATACTTGTTCTTCTTGGCCAGCAGATCATAAATAAGGCCGGCGAGCAATCCGGCAACCGTGCCCTTTACAAGGACGGTGGTGACACACCCCAGCGGATTAACGGCAAGGAAAGGGGCGGCATCGCCGGACAGTAAAACAACCAGTCCGAAGACAAAGCCCAGCCAAGCACCGGCGGAGCGGCCGTACATGGCGGCGCCGACGACAATCGGTATCAGCACAAGGGAAATGGAGAACATGCCGAACTTGATGAATGAGCCCATGAGTTGTAATACCACGACGATGGCGGTAAACAGGGCAAGGCCTACGAGCTTTTTCATATTGAGTTACCTCCTGCTGCTGCTCCGTGCGGATGCAACGCAAATTTATTTAAGAACGCCTCAAGGACGGTTCTTACGGTACAGGTGGAGCAGGCCTTTCAACTGCAGGGCCGGATCCAGAATAATGGAGTGTTTGCAATGGGGAACGATGGTCTCGGCGATGCCGCCGGTGGCAACAACGGTCGGTTGTTTGCCCAGGCGCTCGGTCAGCCGATCAATCATCCCGTCTATCATAGAGGCGTTGCCGTACAAAATGCCGGAACGCATACAATCAATGGTGTTTGTCCCGATAATATCCTTGGGCGGTTCCATGCTGATTTCGGGCAGTTGCGCCGCCGTTTGAGACAGAGCGTTAAGCGAAAGGGTGACACCGGGTAAGATAGCCCCGCCTAAAATGCTGCCCGTTTCATCGGTAACCGAAATGGTAGAGGCCGTGCCCAGATCAAAAATGACAATGGGCGCCGGATACTGATGAAAGGCGCCGACGGCATCGGCTAAAATATCACTGCCCAGCTGCGAAGGATTATCAATCCGAATGTTCATTCCGGTTTTAATGCCCGGGCCAACGACCAGGGCATCTAAATCAAAAACTACCTTTATGGCCCGCTTCAAAACGGGGGTTAAGCCGGGAACAACCGAGGAGAGAATAGCGCCTTCAACCGTGCGATTGGCGCCGTATAAGGCAAAAATATTGCGAAGATCAATGGCGTACTCATCACTCAACCGCTTCTTTTCGGTGTTGAGTCTGGCAGAGAACACCAAGGTATCTTCATCAAAAGCACCAACAACAATATTACTGTTTCCCACATCAACAGTTAGGATCATTTGAATATCTCCTTTATAAACATAGGTAAATTATACCGCAAAAATATCAAAAAAGCAAGAGTTGACAAGCAAATAAGAAAAGATATAATATAGATATCAGCAAAATAATGGAGGTTTTTATGGATATTCGCATGTCATTGGCCATTGCGGTCGGAAAAATGACCCGATTGGCCATTCGTCTGCTCGGCCGAAGCGCTTCCTCTTTCCCCGGCGGGGTGGCATTAAAAGTCTGCCCCGATCTGCTTAAACGGATGCAGATGCCGCAAAAAATAGTGGCCGTCACCGGCTCTAACGGAAAGACCACCACAACCCAGATGATTTATACGGCGCTCAAAAATGCCGGCATGAATGTAATCTGCAATACCGAGGGCTCGAACCAGATCCAAGGGGTTACGGCCATGTTCCTGAGCCACTGCACATTGGGCGGCAAGGTCCATGCCGATATGGCGCTGATTGAGAGCGACGAACGTTTCTGCCAGTACACCTTTAAGCAAATCACGCCCGACTATATGCTCATTACCAACCTCTATCGGGATCAAATGACCCGAAACGGCCACAGCGAGTTCGTGCGTAAGGAATTGGCCAAGGGCCTGCCCGAAAAGACGGTGTTGATCATCAATGCCGATGAACCCGTTTCGGCCAGCTTGGCCGTCGGCCGTACAGCGGTGCGATACGGATTGTCGGCAGATGTGTTCCCCGAAAAAGAGGGGACAACCCATGCCTATCAGGACGGCGCTTACTGTCCGGTCTGCTATGGAGAAATGTCGTATCAGAGTCGGGTCTTCTCTCACGTAGGAAACTACAAATGTCCATCTTGCGGCTTTGCCCGCGGTGAGGTGGATCACGAGATCACCTCGGTGAAGGACGGGGCGTTTGTTCTGGACGGCCGATATGCCGTTGTGCCGCAAATGTGCAACAGCAACTTCGCCTATAACATTGCCGCAGCGTACGCTACGCTTGTAAAGGCGTTCGGCTTTTCAGAGGAAAATGCCGCTCAAGCCCTCGATCGCTTCATCATCCGAGGGGATCGTTTGCATGAGTTTGATTTAAACGGCCATCACGGCCTGTTCACCTTAACTAAGCACGAAAATTCCATGGCCTATAATGCGGCGCTGGCTGAACTGAGCGGTGTGGAAAATGCTACCTTGGTGTTGATCGTGGATCAGCTGAGCCGCAAGTATGTGGCCAACGATATGTCTTGGCTCTGGGATATTGATTTTGAGCCGGCCAAAGGCGTTTCCCGCATACTGGTGTCGGGGCAGTTTGCCTACGATGTGGCGGTGCGCCTGCGCTTTGCGGGTGTGCAGGAGGATCGGCTGACGGTACAGCCCGATCTGGACAAGATGATGGCCGATCTGAAGGAAAATGCCGTGGGCGACATCTATGTTATGACGTGTTTTACCGATGTGGGTAAATTTACCTCTCGGCTTAAGGAGGTGCAGTCATGATACGCATCATTCATGCCTATCCCGATCTGTTAAATCTTTACGGCGGACAGGCTGATATACAACTGTTAACCGCCTTCCTGCGTGCCGTAGGGGAGGAGGTCGAACTGCTACCGTTGTCCAAGGAAACGATAGCGCAGGCCGATCTGATCTATTTCGGCGCGGGAACGGAAAACAAAATGCTGGAAGCGGCGAAGAAACTGGAGTCGGTGCAGGATGCCCTGTTGGCCTATCACGATGCCGGAAAACAACTGATATTCGTCGGTTCGTCGGCCGCCCTGCCCATGACTACCATTGTGGGGCTTGACGGACGGGAGATGGCGGGACTTGGCCTGTTGCAGGGAAAGGCAACGGTACATGGTAAACGAAACTATACCGAACTTTTAGCCGAAAATCCCTTCAATTCCCATTTGGTTGTCGGCGCGTATAACAGTTCTTTGTATATCGATACCCAAGAGCCTGCCTTCTTGCACGTGCTGTTTGACAGCGACAAAAAGGTGGGGGATATGGAAGGAGTATATAAGAACGGTTTGCTGGCCACGCAGGTGGCGGCGCCGTTGCTGGTAAGAAATCCCGCCTTGTTGGATTACTATGCCGATACCTTGAGCGGCAAGGAATTGCCCGACCCGCAGGAAGCTTGGTACCGTCAGGCCTGGATGGGGTATGTTACGGCAACCGATATCCTGAAAAATCAAATGCACAAATAAAAAGAAGAAGGCATCGTGGATGCCTTCTTTTTTACGGAGTTATCGTTACGGTGTAGCGCTGGGCTTGTACCGGAACGAATTGATTCGGTTTTGTGTTGTTCGGTGCGGCAGGTGCGGTATAGAAGCCGTACATGACCATAATTTCGGTGGTTCCTGTGGCCTTGGCAAAGAGGCGGTAATCGTTGCTGGTTACCAGCTGTTTCATTTCCAATAGCGTTGGATCGGTAATGCGGGGAAGGGTATATACGTTGTCCACCATGCCCTGCAAGGCCAGATCAGTATGCTCACCGGCGGACATGCGGATATGCCCCGCATCATAGACGGGGTATTCGGGAACTACGAAACGGTAGTGATAAACGTGAAGAACTCGCAATTCGCTGGGTAGGGTATAGGCGTTTTTGATGCCGATAAAAGAGCGCAATGCACGGCGCAGGGTATAATAGGGTTCGGCATAG
>JAZKZU010000253.1:0-2466 GCA_045612825.1 Eubacteriales bacterium | reverse complement strand
CATAGTGCCGGTCGATTTGTAAACACCTGTCTGCTTTACCTGATTGATAACCTCAATCGGCACCAAACGGCGCTCCATACTGATCTCGCCGGTATTGGTAAACCATAACCCCGTACCTCCCGACGCATTTACCAGAATAATATCCCGTTCGCCGCTTTGAGAAAAGATGCTCAGCACATTCAAATAGTTGGCAAATGTACGTTCATCATCAACGGATTTATTTAAATTCATATACAGCTCTACCGGCGACTGGTCAAGATCCGCCGTTAATTGCGATAGGTTCTGTGCCGCATGCAATAACTGGTTCTGCTGTTCCTCAATCGTATAGTTGGCCGTCATAACCAACAAAACAGCACCCATCAGGGTAAACGACAAGCAAACCAGAATGATGGTAATTATAAAGTACTTAAAGAAAATACTTTTCAGCATACTGTCTTACTTGACCTCAAATTTATAGCCTACGCCCCAAACGGTTTTCAGACTCCAGTTCTCATCTGCGGCGGCATCCAATTTTTCACGCAGACGTTTGATGTGCACGTCTACCGTACGGGAATCGCCGTAATATTCAAAGCCCCACACCTCATCCAATAACTGATCACGGGTGTAAACCTTGTTGGGATTGGCTGCCAGATGGAACAACAACTCCAATTCCTTGGGCGGCATATCAACCGATTCTCCATTGATCAGCACTTCGAAAGCCACCTTATCGATCAGCAAGTTATTGTACTCTATGCGCAATTTTTCTTCCGATACCCCACCAAGCCGGCGGAAAATCGCCTTAATGCGCGCCAACACCTCTTTGGCATCAAAGGGCTTGACGATATAATCGTCCACACCACGGTCAAAACTCTGAAGCTTATCAAAGCTTTCTCCGCGAGCCGTAATCATGATAACGGGAATGTCGCTCTTTTTGCGCACTTCCTCCAAGACCTTATAGCCATCCACCTTGGGCATCATGATATCCAGCAACATCATATCCGGTGCAAAGGCATCAAACTCTTTCAATGCCACCTCGCCGTTCTCGGCTATCATTACCGTATAACCGTCCTTCTCCAGATATAAGCGCAACAGTTCGCTGATATTTTCGTCATCGTCAACAATCATTACTCGAATATTATTCATAGCCTATCCCTTCCTTTCTGTTTTTATCATAATCGATGAATGTAATGGTTGTGTTAACAATTTATAAATAATTTGTTCACAATTAGCTTTTCGACAAGGTTTTATTGCAAAATCGTGTTTTATATGTTATAATACGTCGGCAGGAGGGGTTGAAATGGCTGGTATTACTACAAAGACAATCGCAGAAAACCGTGTTGTCCGTCACGAGTATTTCGTGCTGGAAACCTATGAGGTCGGGATCGAACTATCCGGCACCGAGGTCAAATCCATCCGCAACGGCCGAGTCAATCTCAAAGATTCCTACTGCAATATCCATGCCGGTGAGATTTTTGTTAATCACATGCATGTCAGCCCGTACGAGCAAGGAAATATTTTCAATAAAGATCCGTTGCGTCAACGCAAGTTGCTCATGCATAAAAAAGAAATTCTCAAACTCTACGGCACAATTAAGCAAGAGGGATTAACCTTAATTCCCCTATCCTTATACTTCAAAGGTTCTTTGGTGAAAATGTCGCTCGGCTTATGTAAAGGTAAAAAACTTTACGACAAGAGAGCCGACATTCAGAAGCGGGATGCCGCCAGAGAAATGGATCGGGCCATCAAGGACCGCAACCGTTAACATGGGGATGTAACGGTTTCGACGGGGACGATGAACTGTGATAAGCGAGCGGAGAGGCGGAATCTCCTTAATCAGCCGCAATTTTAAATTTAAACGCTAACAAGAATTTAGCTGTCGCTGCCTAACATAGGCGGCCGTCCTGCCTGTGAGTGCCACGGCACAGACCAGGGCGTGATTGAGTGGCGAACATGACCATGCTAAGATTTGCGCATGGCAGGACAAATGAATCTACCGAAGCCATCAGCCTGCGATTGGGCGGATGCGCCGGGGGAATCCTAAAACGATCGCTACGCTCGTAGAAAGTTGCACGGATTTATCTTCGGACAGGGGTTCAACTCCCCTCATCTCCACCATCATAAAAGGAGCACACCTTATCGGTGTGCTCCTTCCTTTTTATGCTTATTCAATGGTTTTCCCACGATCAAAGAAAAAACGGCAGATTTTTCAATCTGCCGTTCCTGTCATCGTAATGCATGTCTGTAAGCCGGGTTCTGTAATCGACAGTCATCTATCTGGGATACCCGTTACCGGATACCTCTAGCCACCTTCGGAGCGGCCGGGCCGACCTATATGCCCCATATGCGGTGTTGCTTCGGATAGGGTTTACAAAACTATTCCGTCTCCGGAATATTGGTGAGCTCTTACCTCGCCGTTTCATCCTTACCCTTGCGGGCGGTTTGTTTTCTGTTGCACTTTCCCTAAGGTTGCCCTCGGCGGACGTTATC
>JAZKZU010000252.1:0-7838 GCA_045612825.1 Eubacteriales bacterium | reverse complement strand
GACCGCAAGGGCCGGTGCCGTGCTCCCAGAAGTTATCTTCCTTACCCAAACGCACGATATGATCGGCGGGCACGCCTACCTGCTTGGTCCAGATGTCAAAAGCTTCATCGTCCTGCTCATAAATGGAGCACCACAAACGCTCTTCGGGGATCTCCAATACTTTAGTAAAGAATTCCCAAGCCCAAGAGGTGGCTTCGCTCTTGAAGTAGTCACCAAACGAGAAGTTACCCAGCATTTCGAAATAGGTGCCGTGGCGGGCGGTTTTACCCACACGCTCGATATCGGGGGTGCGGATACATTTCTGGCAGGTGGTGACCCGCTTTCTGGGCGGGGTGATCTCACCCGTGAAAAACTTTTTCATGGGCGCCATGCCGGAGTTGATCAGCAAAAGGGATTTATCGTTCCTGGGAACGAGGGAGAATGAGGGCAGGCGAAGATGGCCTTTGCTCTCAAAAAAGGAAAGGTATTTTTCTCTCAAGTCGTTGAGGGATGTCCACTGCATAAATAAAAGCCTCCAATAAAAAAATAAAGTCCCCCGATAAAATCAAGGGACGAATGTACCGTGTTACCACCCAAGTTGCGCCAAAAAAGCGCCGCTCATTACGCCTTTAACGCAGGCAATACGGCCCTGTTTTCACAAGGCAGTTCACGGAGAGCTTCCCCTACTTTCACGCAGCGTGTTCCCAGCTACCCACGCCTCTCTGTGCCGCATACGATAAGGTACATCATTCCGATCGCAACTTTTTCCATACTTATTATATCTTTTCTTTTGAAAATGTCAAGATTGTAATTGACGGTTTGCTTAAATTTCAGTAAAATAAAGATAGAAAAGAGGGATCAACATGAGAGCATTATTCGGCACGGCGGGTACGCCCGATGAATTTAAGGAACAAGGATATAAGACCTCCCTACAAGTCCCCGGCTTTTTAGAGAACTACGGGCTGGACTGTTTTGAATATCAATGCGGGCGGGGTGTGAACATTTCTACCGAAACAGCGCAGGCCTTCGGGCGCAAGGCCAAGGAGCACGGCATCGCCCTGTCTCTGCACAGCCCCTACTACATTTCGCTGTCGTCTGAAAAGGAAGAAAGTCGGCTAAAGAGTGTGGACTATATTTTACAGAGTGCACGGGCGGCACATGATATGGGGGCGACCCGCATTGTCATACACAGCGGCTCCTGCGCCAAGATGAC
This sequence comes from Eubacteriales bacterium, assembly GCA_045612825.1. GTDB lineage: Bacteria > Bacillota > Clostridia > Oscillospirales > UMGS1783 > CAKSHC01. Next base: position 6,646 of record JAZKZU010000252.1, on the reverse strand, counting down.
ACGGGAGCAGGCCTTGGCTTTGGCTTGTGACACGATGGAAAAAGCCATTGCGGCGGTGGACGAAGCCGGATACGGGCATATCGCCCTTTGCCCCGAAACGATGGGCAAGATCAATCAGCTCGGCAACGAGGACGAAGTCATTGCCTTGTGCAAGTTGGATGAGAGGCTGATTCCTACCATTGATTTTGGGCATCTTAACTCCCGCACCTACGGTTCACTCAAAACGGCCGATGATTTCCGGCGGGTGCTGGCCAAGTTTTCCGATGCGTTAGGCTTTGAACGGATGCAGCGGTTTCACTGCCATTTTTCCAAGATTGAGTGGAGTGCCGGAGGCGAGAAGCGCCACCTGACCTTTGCCGACGAGTTGTTCGGGCCATTCCCCGAGCCGTTTATTGAGGCGATACGCAAAGACAACTACGCACCGATAGTGATTAGTGAATCGGCGGGAACACAGGCGATGGATGCCAGATACATGAAAGATTTGTATCAAAAGTGATTTTTTTGAGGTTAACCCCTTGCAATTAATTGAGAAATATTGTAAACTACTGTGAGAGTATAAAAATAAATTTTGGAGGATAATATATGGTATCCGCAGGCGATTTTAGAAATGGTGTAACTTTTGAGATGAACGACGGCTCTGTTGTACAGGTCGTTGAATTCCAGCATGTCAAACCCGGCAAGGGTGCGGCTTTCGTGCGTGCCAAGATCCGCAACGTGATCACCGGTGCCGTCACCGAAACCACCTTCAACCCCGCCGACAAGTATCCGACGGCTTTTGTTGAGAGAAAGGACATGCAGTATCTCTACAATGATGGTGAGTTGTACTACTTTATGGACAACGAAACCTACGAGCAGCTGCCCCTCAACGCTGACGTTCTGGGCGATTCCTTCAAGTTCGTTAAGGAGAATACCGATGTAAAGATCCTGTCCTGCAAGGGCAATGTCTTCGGTGTTGAGCCTCCTTTTTTCATTGAACTGGAAGTTACCGCTACCGAACCCGGCATCAAGGGCGATACTGCTACCAACGTTACCAAACCCGCCACACTGGAAACCGGCGCAGAGATCCGCGTTCCCCTGTTCATCAACGAGGGCGACAAGATCCGTGTCGATACCCGTACCGGCGAGTATATGGAAAGAGCATAACCCCTATTATTTCACAAGGAGGCATTTACGATGACCCTGACTGAAAAAGTTGCCTATATCCGCGGCCTGATGGAAGGCTTGGATGTGGACAAGGACGACAAAGAAATGAAGATCATTTCGGCCGTTGTGGATCTGCTGGACGATATGGCGCTGAGCGTATGCGATCTGGAAGATTCTCAGGCTGAACTGGAAGAATACGTTGAAGAGCTCGACGAAGACCTCGGTGCCTTGGAAGAGGATATCTACGAGGACGAGTGCGACTGCGATGGCGATTGCGACTGTGGTTGCTGCGACGACGACTGCGACTGCGACGACGGTTTTAACTACAAGACCGAATGTCCGGTTTGCGGCGAAGACGTTCTGCTGGATGATGAGATCCTGCGTGACGGCGCTTTTGAGTGCCCTCATTGCGGCGAAACCATTGATTTCGGCGAGGATATCGAAGAAGACGAGTGCGACTGCTGCGACGCCGAGTAACATCACAAACAAAGATCCCCGAAGGGCAAAACCTTCGGGGATTTTTTTTTGCATGCCGATTCATACTAAGCGGGTATACTACTACATAGAATGTTAGTATACTACCGAGGGAGTTTGGGTTATGGATCGCAGGAAAAAGCAGACAAGATGGTTTGTCGGACTTGGCGTGAGTGCCGTTGTCATATACTTTGCGCTGAAAAATTTTGACGTTCTGGGCGATATTTTTCTGCACATCTTCGGCATATTCCTGCCGCTGATTCTGGGACTGGCCTTTGCCATGATCCTCAATGTACCGATGAGCTTACTGGAAAAGAAGTTGTTTCGCAAAACCAAGCGGCCATTTTTGCAAAAACTGCGGCGGCCGCTGGCCATTCTTCTTTCGATATTGCTCATCTTCTCCATACTGGCAGGCATCATCTGGCTCATCATCCCCGAACTGATCCGCGCCATTCGCATTGTGGCCGAACATCTGATTGAGTGGATTGACCGCCTAAAACAAATGTCACACGAGGATATGCTGCAACTGCCCTTAGGCCGCCTGCTGGTAAATATCAACTGGGACAATACCCTATCCTCCATCCAGAATTGGCTCAAAGCCCAAAGCGGGAACATCGTCAGCACGGCGGTCGGCACAATCGGGTCGGTCATCGGGGGTTTGATAAACTTTTTCTTCGGGTTGGTGTTTGCGGTATATATTTTAGCCAACAAAGAAAAGTTAAAACTTCAGATCATTCGCCTGATGCAGGCATGGCTCCCCAATCGTTTTTGCCGAAAACTGACCCGCACATCCGGAATCGTACGCATCAATTTCCGCAATTTTGTGGCAGGGCAATCGCTGGAAGCGCTCATTCTCGGCTCGTTATGCATGGTGGGTATGGCCATTTTGCGCATCCCCTACCCGCTTATGATAGGAACTTTGGTGGGCATCGGGGCGCTTGTGCCAATCATCGGGGCTCTGGCCGCCGCCGGCATCGGGGCTTTCATTATCTTCACCGAGTCCCCCATTCAAGCCCTGGTTTTTCTGATCTTTTTAGTTGTTTTACAGCAGATCGACGGCAATCTCATCTACCCCCGTATCATGGGCGAGCGGGTTAATTTGCCGGCCATGTGGATTTTGGCGGCCGTCACCATCGGTGGCGGCATTGCCGGCCCGATCGGGATGCTGCTTGGCGTGCCAATTGCCTCCACCGTATATGCCTTAGTCAAAGACGCTACCGAACAACGAGAAAAAAAGAAGAAGGGTTAATCCTTCTTCTTTTTGCGTTTAAAGATGAAACTGCGGAACAAAATGAGATTCATAACGATAAAGAACGCCACGAAAATTCCCAGTGTCAGCCACTCTTTCCCGGGCGCCATATTAGCCAGAAGCATCATGGGGAAGCCAAAGACAATGGCGGGGAATTGCTGATAAACCAAGTTATCGGCCGCCGGAGTCTTGAACTGCCCGTCAATTTCACGAAGCAGGATGATACCCGTACTGGCCGTGCCGGTGAGCATACCGTACATAACCAAGAACTGCTCATTTTCATATTCGGGGAACAGTTTTTTAGCCACAAACAGATTATAAAAATAGGTAACAACCATACCCACCACGCCGAGAATCAGGATGATGCCCCAATACTGCTCGAGCAAACTCAAACGGATGGCGGCGATACCGGCGATAACCATAACGTCAAAACAGATGTTGCTGATACGGGTCATCAAAAAGTCATTGACATACTTGCGCTTAATGATCTGCTTCTTATTGCAGAAGTTGAGCACGGCCTTAACCACAGTAGCGGCCACAACACCAAGCAAGAAGTTAAATCCAAAGATGGTGGATTTCATGCCGGGGATCAACCGACCAAGCAAGCCCATCAGCACGTAGGCCAGCATATAAGCTCCGCCGACCAACGCCACCTGAATGGTGAGTTTATCCATACTGCCTTCCATCGGCACTTCGTTCTCGCCCTGCACCTGTTGCATGGCAATGGCGCCTTCACGGATCTTTTCCATGTCGATCTTTTTCTTGCGGCGCAAGATGTTCAGATGAATCACGCCGCCGATGCTGGCGCTCAGGAAGCCGAGGGCGGCAATGGTGAGCCCAAAACTCTTACCGCCGGCAAAGCCGAGCTCCTCATAGATCATACCGTAATTCATGGCCTGCCCCGTGCCCTGTCCGAAACCAAAAGGCAACAAGATGCCGGCGGCAGGGAAAAATCCGGTAATCACCATAGAAGCCACTAAGGTGATACCCAAGCCCAAGACGGCTTGGATCAGATAGGTAGCTACGGTAGTGACGCCCGAGTTGAATATCTCAACCGTTCTCTTTTTCCCGAACTTACCGCCGCCCGCCTTAAAGGACGAAGCGATAAAGCCGAGGGCCAAAGCATGATAGGTGATAATTTCCAAAGTCGCCGATCCATTGCCGTTAAAGAAAGCGGTATCAAACACCCATTGCCCGGTGATCCACTGATACACCTCGGCAAAGACCAGTAACAGCACGCCGCCCAATACCGAAGTCGGAATCAAGGATTTTTTCACAAACGGAATACTCCGCTTAACCATGTTCGCAACCAACAGCGCCAATAACAGCACCGCCATCAGGCTCAGCGAGCCCCAGACATCAGATCCCCAAAAACTGTTCATGTTTCTCCTCCGAGGTCAGATTTTTATAACGGTAAAACAGATTTACGTATTTAAGAGCATTGAACCGCTTATCGCTGGACTTAAACTGATAAATCACATCTCCGTCATAGATATTTACCTTATTGCGCCCCAGTACCGTGACCGCCGAAATCGAGTCAAAGGCAAAGACGTGCTCACCGCAAACAATGCGGTCGCCGTACAATTCGATCGGCGCATCCTTTTGCAGTATCCGTTTCTCCTTATACGCCAGCACCTCAATCAGGTTGGCATTCTCACGGTAGAACGGCTCATTGAGATTGTTAAGCGTGTCGGCCTCATTGACGTACTGACATTGATAATCGTACCACGGCCCGACATAGGCAAACGGAAACTCGAACCCAACGCCCTGTAACCGCTTATCGGGTAAATATTGAATCTCTCTCTCGCAGGTCATACACCGAATGGTATCCTTATGGCTTTCAAAGGTGGTAAATCCGCAATAGGGGCAAACGTACATGGCACGCTCCAGATATTGCGCGCTCTGCTTATGCCGATATTCCCCATCCGCTCTTGCCTCATCCACGGCAAGGCCCTTGGTGATGCGTTCCATCAACTGCTCATTGGACAGAGATTTCACCTCTTCGGGCCCGATCACCTCAGACACGTAGGAGCGCATCTTACCCTTGCGAATGACGTCGCTCCAACGAGGCTGAACACCGTACCCGCCCTCGATGCGAAACAGCGCCACGGGAATACCCAATTTCTTAACCAGAGGCACAACAGCCGGATTGATGTAGCCGGTACGCCCCGAAAAGGTACGATTCCCCTCGGGCGCCATGGCAATGGTGCCTCCCTCTTTGGCTACCTTGAGGCAGTTCATGACGGCACGGATATCGGTCGTCTGCTTCTTGATGGGAATGGGCGCAACCAGAAAACGAATGACCGAGGACACCCAGCCCTTGGAAAACAGATCTTCCGATGCAATATAATAGATAGGACCACGGAACGCCAAGCCAACAAAGAACTGGTCAAAGGCCGTCTGATGATTAAATAAAATCAGATACTGACGGTCGCCCTGCGCCTGGAATTTCTCCACACGCATCCCGTAGAGCAGGTAGGAAAAAGGGCCAATCAAAACCTTGAGAACATTTCTGACCCATGCATGGCGGGGTTTGCGCCATGTCTCTTTTTTCTTCTTCATAATTTCTTCTCCGACAAAATCTGAGTCCGAATTCACATAAATTATTATGATTATTTTACTGGGAATCCCATCAATTGTCAATAAATTCCCTAATATTTCAATCTGATTGTTTTGTGAATATCGACTTCCCCATCAGATGATCGGCGATCTTGGTACTATGTATAATGTAACTGCCGTGAGTCTCTCCCGCAAAGACGGTAAAGGTCGATTGCGGAATGGCTTGGCAAATATTCAGCATCGCACTTTGGCGGATCATATCCCGACTGCCCGCCGTCACTTCCACCGGCACATCAATGGCCTGCAGTTGCTCCTCGGTAATGTCGGGCTCGGTCAGCATCAGGCGAATGAGCGGATTGCGGGTAAAGGCATACTGCACTCGCATCCACCACAGATACCGACTCTTGATCTCATCGGGACAGGTATTGACTCCGCTGACCACCAACTTTTTTAACAGGCTCGGATACTGCGAAGCCAGTAAAAGCCCCACAATACCGCCGTCGCTGAATCCGAACAGGATCGGCTTTTCAAGCCCCATAACCTTGATGAAGCAATAGATGTCACGGGCCATGTCCTCATAGTGGTACTCCTTCACCTTCCCACTTCGGCCATGGCCTCGGGTGTCGGGCAGATAAACGGTGTACCGCTGCGCTAATTGCTCGGCCGCCTCCTCGAAAATCTCATGGGTCTCCCCATTGCCGTGAAGCAGGATGAACGGTTCACCCTCTCCCATCTTCTCATAAAACATATCAATTCCGTTTACTTTAGTAAAATGCATGGTTTCTCCTTTACTCGATCACCACGGGGAATTCCCGATAGTCACTGCCTACCGCCTGCACCGTGGGAGCAAATGCGCCCCAAATATCACTCGCCTGCAAATCCTGCGCCAAGCCGATAAAACCTTTATCATCGGCCGCTACATGCTGGACGATGGGCAAGGTAGCCTTTTCCCGCATCTGCCCCAGCAGATCGGCCGCACTCTTACGAAAACCGAGAATACGGATGTACTCGGGCGCATCCGCCGCCTGACTAAACCCCAGATAGGCACGCATCAAAATGCGGCTGATACGGGAGCGGGCATAGCGCTTGCTCTTGATGCGCTCGATCACCTCTTCAAGCGTTGTGCTTTGGCGCACCGCCGTTACAATCTTATGCTCCAGCCCCTCCGATACGTCGGAGATCTTGGCAAAATCTTCGGCGCGCATCCGCCGCAACTGCGCC
>JAZKZU010000251.1:0-4787 GCA_045612825.1 Eubacteriales bacterium | reverse complement strand
TGATGACAGGCAACGGCCTGTTCTTTTTGATCAAACACGGCAAAGACGGCACTGCCGCTTCCCGTCAATCCCACGTGGGGAGAGAATTGCGAAAGGGCTTCCATTTGCTCTGCCACCGTTTCGCAACGGCTGCTGACCGACGGCAAAAAGGTATTGCCGATATTCTGACACACACCCGACAGATCGCCATTTTCAATGGCCTGTATCATACCGTCGCAGACAAAGGGGGGCAGTTCGGTACAAGAATCAATGTCGGCAAAGGCGACCTTGGTGGACACGCCTGCACGCCCTTTGACCAGCACCAAATGGCAATCGGGCAGATCGGGCAACTTCGTTAAGATCTCGCCCCGACCCTCGCAAAGAGCCGTACCGCCCATGAGGAAATAGGGCACGTCACTCCCCAAGGACAGGCAAATATCATATAACGTTTCCTTTGTCAGCGGGTTGCCGTAGATGGCATTGAGCCCTTCCAGGATGCCGGCGGCATTGCCGCTGCCCCCGCCCATACCGGCCTGTACCGGAATGTGCTTACACATACGGATACGCACCTGCGCCGGTAGACCTGCCGCTTCATAGAAGGCGGCGGCCGCCTTATATACCAAGTTGGATTCATTATAGGGGATATACCGCAGGTTGCCCGACAGCGATATGCCCTGCCCGCCCGTTTCGATAAACAGATAGTCGTACAGATTTACCGTTTGCATAACGGTGCGCAGGCTATGATAGCCATCTGGGGTTGTGCCGGTGATATCCAGACAAAGATTGATCTTTGCCGGTGTTTTGATTACAGTTTTGATAAAAATCGCTCCAGTCGATCCATGGCCTTAGACAAATCAGCCATGCTTTTGGCGTAGGATATACGGACAAAGCCCTCACCGCTCTCACCGAAGGCCGAGCCGGGCACGACCGCCACGTGTTCCTCATACAGGAACTTTTCACAAAATTCCTCACTGGTCATCCCAAACTGCTTGATACAGGGGAATATGTAGAAGGCGCCTTTGGGTTCAAAGCAAGGCAGGTCCATCTTCTTAAACCGAGCCAGCAACATTTTGCGGCGGGCATCGTACTCCTCCACCATTTCCTGTACCGCCTCATCGGTTTGATCCGAGAGGGCGGCCAGCGCCGCTTCCTGCGCCATGGTGGGGGCGCACATGATGGCGAACTGGTGCAGTTTGGTCATGGCCTTGATAATCGGCACAGGGCCAAGCGCATAACCGATACGCCAGCCGGTCATGGCAAAGGCTTTGGAAAAGCCGTTGACCACCACCGTACGCTCCCACATCCCCTCAATCGAAGCGATGGATACGTGGGTGCCGCCGTAGGTGAGTTTGGCGTACAGTTCATCCGAAAGTACCATAATATCGGTATCCCGCAACACGTCGGCAATGGCTTCCAGATCCTTCTTTTCCATGACCGCACCGGTGGGATTGCCGGGATAGGGCAAAATCAACAATTTGGTTTTGGGGGTGATGGCGGCACGCAGTTCCTCGGCCGTCAAACGAAACTCGTTCTCGGCCTTGGTAGCGATGCCGACGGGAACGCCGCCCACAATCTCGGTGAGCGGGGCATAGCAAACAAAGCTCGGTTCGGGGATAATAACCTCATCCCCCGGACCAATCAAGGAACGGATGCACAGATCAATCGCTTCCGAGCCGCCGACGGTGACCAGCGCATGGGTTTCATCGGGGTAATACACGCTGAAATTGCGGTCATAATACTCGCAAATGCCACGGCGCAGTTCCAGCATACCGGCGTTGGAGGTATAATAGGTGTGACCCTTGACCAGCGAATCGATACCCGCTTCCCGCACGTTCCACGGGGTAATAAAGTCAGGCTCACCGATGGAAAGGGAGAGGACATCGTCCATCGTGGCGGCAATATCGAAGAATTTACGAATGCCCGACGGCTTGACCTTCTGCACCCTTTCGTTTATCAGATTCTCGTATTGGATCATAAGGTAAAGCCTCTTTCGTCCTTATCTTCCTGTCCGCAATGGACACCTTCGTATTTGTAACGGCGCAAAACGAAGTGGGTAGCCGTACCCATAACTCCATCGATCGCCGCCAATTTCTCGGCCACAAACAGGGCTACTTCGTGCATACTCTTGCCCTCGACCTCGGCGCACAGATCAAAGCCGCCCGACATCAGCGACACGCTACGCACTTCGGGGAACTGGGCAATGTGACGGGCGACACGCTCAAAACCATGGCCTTTATAGGGCATGACCCGCACTTCGATAAGGGCACGAACCGGCACATCCTCGCACTTTTCGGGATCGAGCAGGGCACGGTAGCCCAAGATGCTGCCCTTTTCCTCATGCTCGGCAATGGCCTTGGCCACCGCATCCTCATTCATATCCAATCTCCGGGCAATCTCGGCCGCACTCAGCCGAGCATCTTTGCACAATAACGCTAAAATCTTATCCATGGTTTCTCTCCTTTCAAATTCTGACAAAACGGGGCGTACGATCTTCATACACCGTAACATACTCAAACCCGACACGGCGCAACAGTTCCTGCGCCTGCTCGCTACCACGGCCGATATTCTCCTTTTGGTGGGAGTCGCTGCCGATGGTAACGATCTTGCCGCCTAAGCCTTTATACAGGCGCAACACCTCTTCATCGGCCTGCGGCTTGCCGACCGGCGCAAACAGCCCTGCGGTATTGACCTCGATCCCCTTGCCCTTGGCGATGAGTTTAACAAACAGATCGCTCAGACGGGGGTAATATTTCTTGACATCCAGAGTGACGCCCTGTTTGGCGGCGTAGCGCTCGAAGTAATTGATATGCCCCAGTACATCAAACTTGCCCCACTCGACCATTTCATCCAGTTCGTCATAATACTGCTTGAAAATGGCATCCAGATCGGCGGCATGGTAGTCCAGATCGTAAAAGTCCTTCTGGCCTCTTACGTTGTGGATCGAGCCGATGACAAAATCGAACTTACCGTCGGCCAGCGCAATTTCGGCCATACCCCGATTGTGGATGGGTTCGCCCAGTTCCACGCCAAAGCGCACGGTGACACTTGTGCGGTTTTGCGCCACCGCTTTCAGATAATTGTCCCGCATCACCGAGATGGGCTGATTGGTGCAGGGGTATTCCCCGCCGCACTCATAATGATTGGTGACACAAATATCGTTCATTCCTTTGTCGGCCGCCACGTTGATGACGTCTAAAAGATCGTCTTTTCCGTCAAAACTGAGCGCCGTATGGAAATGATAATCGCTTTTGAACATGATTTCCCTCAAAAATTATAAAAATTTAATGAAAATGAGCTTGCAAGAACGGCAAACTATGGTATATTATATTGTAACATAAGTAAAAAACTATATCAATCCTTTTTTTGAGAGGTGTGAAAATAATGCTCACCAATATCGCCCGTTGCGCCGTCATCTCGGCGCCGCTGACCCCGTTTGATGTCGACTCCAATCTCTCGGCCATGTCGGTCGCCGCGGATAAGGTGTTGCCCTCTCGGCCGGACATGATGGTCTTCGGTGAACTGTGCCTGTGCGGGGCATCCTGCGGGCATCTGCTTCGTCAGCAGAAATTACTGCAGGATTGTTTGGCGGCCGCCGTGCGGTTTGCTGAACTTTACAAGCTGTCGGACACCCTGTTTCTGCTCGGTCTGCCTTTGGCCGTCGGGCGCAAGGTCATCAGCGCTGTGGCCGTCATCAAGGGCGGGCGCATCCATATGTTTGCCGCCTCCCAGTCCAATCTCTTGGACAAGCTGGAGCATGAACAGACGGTTATTGTTAACGGGCAATCGGTGCCCGTTGCCGTTCGGCCGGTTGTTAAGCATAACGGCATCCATATTGCCGTTGTCCCCGGTCTGGACGCTTCGCAATCGCCCGAACCCATCTGTGCCGATGTCGTCGCCTCCCCCACCAGTGTGCTGGCCGATCCTGCCCGTGATTACATGATGGGCGCTCGGGTTTCGGCTCTTTCTCGGATGCTGGGTACGGGCTTGGTGCTGTGCGCCGGCGGTATGGGTGAGTCGACCTACCATGGCATTTACAAAAACCTCGGCGGTATCTTTGAAAACGGAACCGCCCTTGGTTTCCAATACGATTTTGAACCGCTGGTGCTGGTGCGGGATATTGACATGGACTTACTTCCCGCCAAAGAGCCGATCGATGTGATCGATCTGGGCGGTGAGAATCTGACCCGTCAGCGGCTCAACCGTCACGTTTCCAAGAATCCGCTGTTGCCCGAAAATAATCGGGAGCGTGTGCTGGATGATATGGCCGATACCCAGATTCACGGCCTGGCCACCCGCATGAAGCCCACCCATCTGAAGAAGATGGTCATTGGCGTTTCGGGCGGGATTGACAGTACCCATGCCCTGCTGGTCTGCGCCGCTGTGTGTGACCGATTGGGGATGGAGCGAAGCGATATTATTGCGGTGCTTATGCCGGGATTTGGCACCAAATCGGGCAGCCGTAATCTGTCCGAGCAACTGGCGCAGGAGATTGGCGCTACCATTCGGGTGGTGTCGATTGCCGATAGTGTCAATCAGCATTTTAAGGATATTGGTCAAAGTGAAACTGATTTTGATATAAATCAAGATGGTATCCTAGATGATAAAGATAAATTAGATTTTAAAAGTATTGAAAAATTATTTGACACTGATATAAAGAAACAATTTGGTAGTAAAAAAATACATAAAATTAGATTATTAAAATCAGAAGAATATATATTTGCTAGAGATAAAATGAATTTTGGATATGATTGGAATGAGGAAAATTGGTTAGCCGGAGAAACTAAAGGAAAATGGTGGCTAGATACTAA
>JAZKZU010000250.1:0-1411 GCA_045612825.1 Eubacteriales bacterium | reverse complement strand
AATAGATCATCCAGACACAACTTCTGGGTTCACAGAGGAAGAATTAAAGACATCTATTGAACTACTTATAAAACTTTGCTAACTAAAACAAGGTTGCTTTTTCAGCAACCTTGTTTTAAATTTCACACTCCACCGCAACCTTAATAACCCCGTCGTGTTTATTTTCAAACAGTTTATACGCCTCGTCGATCTTCGAGAGCGGATAGGTATGCGTGATCAGCGGCTCGGTATCGAGCTTACCTTCGGCGATGAGTGCGAGCGTTTCCTCGCAGTCGCAGCCGTCAACACCGCCTGTTTTGAATGTCAGATTTTTGCCGTACATATCGGGCAGAGGCAAGGTCTGCGCCTTATCGTAAAGCGCAACCACCGTGACGATTGCATTCGGGCGGGCGCATTGCCACGCAAGTTCAAAGGTGTTCTCTGCACCTGCCACCTCAAGCACAACATCCGCACCGCCGTGGGAGCTGTGCTTGCAAACAAAATCAAGGCATTCTTCGGGCGTTGTCGTCAGCACGTCGGGATAATGCTCATTCACAAACCTGATGCGTTTTTCGTTCTTCTCGCATATGATGATGCGTCCCGGATTCTTCAGCATCACGCAAAGGAGCGTGCAGATTCCCGTGGGGCCTGCTCCGATGATGAGAACAGTATCGTCCGCTGTAATCTCTGAGATCTTCGCCGCCCAATAACCCGTGGCAAGAACGTCACCAACGAGCAGAGCTTGTCTGTCGGTTACGGTATCGGGAATCTTGTTCAGCCCCTGATCCGCAAACGGTACACGGACATACCCCGCCTGACCGCCGTCAATGCGGCAACCGAGCGCCCAACCGCCATTTTTATCGGTGCAGTTGTTAACGAATCCACGCTTACAGAAGAAGCACTCGCCGCAGAAAGTCTCCACGTTTACCGTGACTCTGTCACCCGGCTTCACGTGTGTGACCGCCGAGCCGACCTCTTCCACGATGCCGACCATCTCGTGGCCGACCGTGATTCCCTCTACCGCTCTCGGCACACTGCCGTGCTTGATGTGCAGATCACTTGAACAGATGCTCACAAGCGTTACCTTGACAATAGCATCCCTCTCGTGCTGTATCGTCGGCTTCGGCTTTTCCAATAGTCCGAATTTTGGTTTTGATATGTAAGTATAGGTAAACATTTTACTCCATTATTTGATGTTTACAATAAAGATTTTGCTTTGAGCGACACAACGCCCTTTTTTGAATACGAAGCACTGTATTGCATGTGAACCAGTATACAGGGTGCTTTCACGGTGCATTATCTCATTTACACCTTCTTCTGAGAATTCACCACGCAATCCATTTACAGATCTTGCTTGATAACCAGTATTTACAACTTGCCACTTTAACTTAAATGGTTTTTGTACACCACTAAATCCTGCCGTGTATACAAT
>JAZKZU010000249.1:0-2992 GCA_045612825.1 Eubacteriales bacterium | reverse complement strand
AGCCCCCCTTAAGGCGGCTGATGATGCCGTATTGGTTGACAATTCGGATATGGATGAAGCGCAAACGGTAGACTATATGTGTCGGATCATCAAGGAGAAACTCGGATGATGTATAAAATTCTAAGACCGATTGCCTGGTTTTTGATGAAGATATTATTCTTTCACAAAGCGGTCGGTACAGAGCGGATTGCGGTAGAAGGCGGATGTATTTTTGCCTGCAATCACATGTCCTTGCTGGATCCTGTCTTTTTGGGGATTGGTGTCAAAAAACGAACCGTTCATTATATGGCCAAAGCTGAGATATTTAAGGGAAAATTGGCCACGTGGTTCTTTCACTCGATGGGGGCTTTTCCCGTAAAGCGCGGATATAAAGATATTTCTGCCATTAAAAACGGCATTGACATGATCGAGAAAGGGCATTACGTCGGGATTTTTCCGCAGGGAAAACGGGTAAAGGGCGAAAAGTTGTCTCGTTATAAGACGGGGTTTGCCTTGCTTGCGATTCGCAGTGGTTGCCCGATTGTTCCGGTATATGTCAAAACCAAAAATCAGCGATTGCGTCCTTTCCGTCGGGTTACCGTTGTTTTCGGTGAGCCGGTCACAGTGGAGCAACTCGGTTATACGGACGGGACGGCCGAAAATCTGCAACAGATGGCGCAGCGTCTGATGGGTATTACCGAAGAATTGGCCAAAGAGATATGAAACAGATTATAGTAGCCAAATCGGCAGGATTTTGTTTTGGAGTGAACCGCGCTGTGGTTCGGGCGCAGGAATTGATGAATCAGCAAGGGCAAACAACGGTTACCTACGGGGAGCTGATCCACAATCCTGACGTATTGAAGCGCTTAGAAGACGGCGGCATTTGCCGCATTGAACAGGTGGCGCAGGTAAAAAAGGATATGAAGGTCATCATTCGGGCGCACGGCGTTGGGCAGACGGTCAAGGATGAGATTGCGGCGGCCGGCGGCGAGATCGAGGATATGACCTGCCCGTTTGTTGCACGCATTCAGCAGTTGGCGGCCAAGGCCAGCGAGGAAAAGCGGGCCTTCATTATTGCAGGGGATGAGGGGCATCCGGAGGTAAACGGCATCCGCGGACACTATTTTTCTGATGATTTTTATGTCATTTCGAGTGAAAATGAGGCAAAAAAACTCTTTTCCGAGCAAGATTTTTCGACAAAATCACCCATTTTAGCGGCACAAACGACCTTTAATGAGGCCATTTGGAAAAATATTTGTAAAGAATTTCGCAAGAAAGACTATACAAACGCACAAATTTTTGATACAATATGCTTTGCAACTTATGAACGACAACTGGAAGCCGAGCAACTTGCGGCTCGGTGTGACGGAATGATCGTGATTGGCGGTCGCAACAGCGCGAACACGGTGCGCCTTTATGAGATATGCCGTAGCCGATGCGGGAATACCGTTTTGATTCAGGATGTATCGGAATTAAGTTTGTCAAAATTCAAAAACAATAATCTGATTGGGATAACAGCGGGCGCCTCTACTCCCGTCTGGATTATCGAGGAGGTAGTATTCACCATGGAAGAAAACATCAAAAACATGGAAGCTCAGGAGGAAATGTCGTTCGAAGAGGCATTGAACGAATCCTTCAAAACCGTTCGCAGAGGAGAAATCGTTACCGGTATCATTATGGCCGTTATGCCGAATGAGATTCAGGTAGACGTGGGTGCCAAGTATACCGGCATTCTGCCCACCGATGAATTGTCTGTAAGTTTTGCCGATGTGGCTGCTCAGTTCAAAGTGGGCGACACCATTGAGGCTCAGGTTATCAAAACCAACGATGTGGAAGGTACGGCTACTCTCAGCCGCAAGCGCATGGAGGCACAGAAGGCTTGGCAGCAGATTAGCGATGCTGAGGAAAGCGGCGCCATTCTGGCCGGTAAAATCTCCAGTGCCGTTAACGGCGGTGTTGTGGTTACCTATGAATCCAACCGCATCTTCATCCCCGCTTCGCAGATCACGTCCGATCGTGAAGCTGATCTGTCCCTGTTTGTCGGACAGACTGTTCAGTTCAAGATTATCGAGGTTGACAAGCGTCGCAGACGTGTAATCGGCTCGGTTAAGCGTGCTTCTTCCGAAATGAGAAAAGAAGCCCGTGAAAAGATTTTGGCTGAGATTGAAGTTGGTAAACATTATGAAGGTACCGTTCGTTCTTTGACTTCTTACGGTGCATTTGTTGATATCGGCGGCGTAGACGGCATGGTACATATTACCGAGCTGTCTTGGAGCAAACTCAGACATCCCAATGAGGTTGTTAACGTAGGCGATGTGATTGACGTTTACGTGAAGGACTTCAATGAGGAGACCGGCCGCATTTCTCTTGGCTACAAGGATCCCAACGCCAATCCGATGGATGCTTTCCGCAACAACTACAATGTGGATGATATTATTGATGCTAAGATCGTTAAACTCATGAAGTATGGTGCTTTCGCTGAGATCATCCCCGGCATTGACGGTTTGATTCACATTTCCGAGATCGCTCCCGAGCATATCGAGAAGGTTTCGGATAAGTTGAAAGTCGGCGATGTGGTTTCGGCCAAGATCATCGAAATCGACTTTGAGCGCAACCGCATTTCTCTCTCCATCAAGGCTGCTCTGCCTGTGGAAGAGGCTGAAGAAGCCGTTGCGGTTGAAGAAACGGTTGAAGAAGCTCCTGTAGAGGAATAATTTTGAAAGAGTCGCTGTGAAAAGCGACTCTTTTTTTTTAGAAAAATATTGAAAAAATGTTTACAATATAGTACACTATAGGAAAGACCATTTGAAGGAGAAAGGTATGGGACTCAAATACAAAAGGATTTTATTGAAAATCAGCGGAGAAGCTTTGGCCGGTGGAAAAGGATCGGGCATTGACTTTGAAGTTTTAGGACGTGTAGCGCAGAAGGTTAGCGAGAGCGTGGCGTTGGGTGCGCAGGTGGCGATCGTTGTTGGCGGCGGTAATTTCTGGCGTGGCAAGACCAGCGGAAATA
>JAZKZU010000248.1:0-1291 GCA_045612825.1 Eubacteriales bacterium | reverse complement strand
CGATCGTGTTGAAGGTCAGGGTCGGACAGTTCTCATCGGTGTCAATGATCTTTCCGTACGGAACAAGACCGAGCTTGATGAGTGCCTGGAAACCGTTGCAGATGCCGAGCATGAGGCCTTCTCTTTCATCGAGAAGCTCAGTGACCGCAGCCTTGACTTTCGGGTTGCGGAAGAAGGCTGTGATGAACTTGCCCGATCCGTCCGGCTCATCGCCGCCCGAGAAACCGCCGGGTACAAAGACGACCTGCGAATCCTTCAGGCTCTTAACAAAGCGATCTACGCTATCCTGAATTCCGCTCGCCGACAGGTTATTGATAACCAGAATCTCCGGCTCGGCACCGGCATCACGCACGGCTTTGGCACTATCATATTCACAGTTAGTACCGGGGAATACGGGAATGAGCACCTTGGGTTTGGCCACACGGATGGCGGGCGCTTTGCGCTCCTTGCTCTCATAGGAGAAGTTACACAAGGGCGTCTTGGCATCGGGAATGTTGCAACTAAAGACGCTCTCCAATTTATCCTCATATACACCGAGCAGTTCCGACAAGGCAATACATTCCTTGCCACGGCAGATGCAATCGGCATCGGTAACTTCGCCCAGATAGGTCGCATCGGCAATCTCGTCTGTAGACTCCACAACAAAGGAAGCATAGCCGTAACCAAACAACGTCTGATTATCCATAGCCGCATCCACATTCACGCCAAGTCCGTTACCAAAGGCCATCTTCATGATCGCCTCGGCAATACCGCCCAGCCCAAGCGTATAACAAGAAACCACTTTACCGGCACGCATCAGCTCGGTAACATGAGCAAATACCTTAAGCAACGAATCGGTCTTGGGCAAGCCGTTCTCATCATATTCGGGAGAGATCACATACAGCTTATTCCCTGCCTTCTTCAGTTCGGGAGAAACCATGTGCTGCAATTTATCCGTAGTAACCGCAAAAGAAACCAAGGTGGGCGGCACATCGAGATCCTCAAACGAGCCACTCATCGAGTCCTTACCGCCGATCGAGCCGATCTGCAGTTCCTTCTGCGCCTTGAACGCACCAAGCAAAGCCGCTAAAGGCTTGCCCCAACGACGGGAATCCTTGCCGGGCTTCTCAAAGTATTCCTGGAAGGTCAAATACACATCCTCAAAAGAAGCGCCGCAAGCAATCAGCTTACAAACCGATTCCGCAACCGCCAAATAGGCCGAGTGATAGGGGCTCTTTTCAGCGATAAAGGGATTATAGCCCCAAGCCATCAAGGACACGTCGTCGGTATGCTTCTGCTCTACCGAGATCTT
>JAZKZU010000247.1:0-4284 GCA_045612825.1 Eubacteriales bacterium | reverse complement strand
CCTCCCTCATCAGAGGGAGGTAAAGAGGTTTGGATGAGAATGGGTTACTTCCACTTAGTCATGGATTTCTGGATGCGTTTGAGCAATCCGGGGTCTTTTTTGAAGTCCTTATCGGTCAGCGCATCAACCTGCGCCGGCGAATAGAACTCCTGCGCACCATGTCCGTCGTTATTGACAGCGCCGGGTGCGGGCGGCGGGGTAGGGGTGTTGCGATTTTTTTGGGCATGAAGAATCTCGTAGGCGGTCAACGCATCCACTCGGCCGGTGGCCATGATGTGGACAAAGTCCTGCGGCAGGTCCTCGATGCCGGTAGCGGCAAAATCGGGGTAGACCTGCTTGATGGCGGCAATGTCCTTCTCCACCGTCGCGCGATCTCGGGCGGTGCGAAGCGCCTTAAGTTCTTCCTGCTGTGCCTGCCAGCTCTCACGCTCGGCCTTGAGCGTACCGAGTTCCTGCTCAGCTCGCTCCTTGGCACGGCGCATGGCGGCAAAGGCCGAATTTTCTTGGGGTGTTTGCTGTACTTGCTGTTCCATATAGTAACTCCTTTGTTTGCGCATTGGAGATATGCGCTATTTTAATTCGAAACAGATGCTCGTGAAGCGAGCAACTGCTCCAACTTACCCTTAGGAAGTGCCGAATGGCTATCGAGCAGGCTGACGTACTCCTCCAAAGAGAGGTGCCCGCCGTTAAAGAGCCCGTCGAGCGCCTGCGCCGCCGCAAAGCGGGAGTAGGGCGACTCGCTCGAAATGTCGATGCGGATGCCCACACGAAGTTCCCGCAAAGCGGCCGCCTCGACAAACTCCTCGCTCCCGTCCCGAAGCAACATCGTCAGCCCCTCGGGATGGTAGATGCACCACATCTCCAGCCACAGCGAGGCGATGTCCTCGACAAACTGGCGGTAGGTGGCAATCTGCTCGTTGAGCGGCAGTTGCGCCAAGTCCCGCACCGCCAGAATGGCCGCGCCCGACGCCTTTTCGGGGTCGATACTGCCCACCGCCGCATCGCCCGAGCCGGCCAATTCACGGGTCAGCCCCAGCAATTCGTTGGTCAGCCGCTCGGCCGCCGAGCCGATGGGTGCGGGCGACAGATAGGTGATCAGATCGGACACCGGCGTACCCGCCAGATTGTCCACCGCCACCTGCGCCCCAATCTCGGTCAGCGCCTCGACACTGTCCACTCGGTCTTTATCGTAAACCAGTTTCGGGTAGGCAAAATTGCGTACCGCCTGCGCACGGCGGGCCAAGGTCTTGTTCAGTTCCACCTGATTGGGGATCAGCCCCGCCACCTCGCCTCGGCCACGGGCGCTCCCCTTGACCGCCTGCCACACAAAACTCACCAGCGGATAACGGGTCAATCCCCCCGTCACACGCCCCTGCCCGTCGATGGCGCACAGGGCACGGTCGGGCTGGTAGATACAAGAGCGGGTCGAGCGCACCGTGTGCACGTACCCCGCCTCGTCCTTATAAAGATAGAGCAGGCAGGTACACTTGTCGCCGCCCACCTCGGCACGGGCCTGCTCGGAAAGCAGATGCCCCGTACTGTCGTCGGGTGCGATCTCGTCCAGCACCTTTTGACTGACGCCCGCCGCACGCCCCTGCGCCACCACGTCGGACACCAAGCGGCGCTCGGCAATCAGAATGTAGGGCTGATGCTGGATGTCACGGCACTGCTCGTCGCCAAAGTAGATGTTGGTGTTGTCCAGCACCTCGGCACGGCCGTCGGCATCGTAAAAGTACAGGTAACTGTCGCCGGCTACCGCCGCATCCCGCACCGTCTGCCAGGTCAGCGTGTCGAGTTTGAAACTCTCCCAGCGGGAAGCGGCAAACTCACCCAGCCGCTCGCACAGCATCGTCTGCGCCGCCCGACTCTCCTGCGAGCCCTGCGGGGTAAAGGTGATGGCCACCTGCCCCTGCGCCACCGTTGCTACCTTGTTTTTCACGGTGGGAGAAATCAGATTCATCACCGGATAATCCTCCCCCGCCTCCCATTGGTCGCCCAGCATAAAGCGGTGGGCCCGCTCGGTCGCCGCATATAAATCAATGCGCCGATGATGCTCTTGCCCCTTCTCATACAGAGCCCAAATTTCACTTGCGTTCTTCATAAATACCTCCATTTAATTTTTTTCACTTACGCTCCCCTTGGGAACAAGGGGAGCTGTCAGCGCCAGCTGACTGAGGGGATGGAAAGATGGACTCAGCCTTGCCCAAACAGGGCGATTGGCCCCTTCCATCCCCCCGTGCCTTCGGCATCCGCCCCCCTTATTCGTAAGGGGGGCTATTTCTGCCTCTACCCTAGATTACCTTCATCTTTCCCCCGCCAATCCCATCTCTTTTCTGCGCCACGCTGAAAAACGGTAACGGCTTGGGCTTTGACAGGTGCGCCGGTCGTGCCCGTCCTGCCGTAAAATACCGCAGGGCATCGGGGGCGTGGGTCAGTTCGTGGGGAACGGTGGCGGCATCGCCGGGGTCGTGCTCGGACACGGCCAAGGCCGGCAGGGTGCGGATGAGGTTGCGGCAGGTGGTAAAGATGCGCAAGGCCGCCGCCCGTTGCCCCAGCTCATCCGAGTAGGGACGAAGCCACTCCTTGAGCTCCAGCCACCCCTGCACACGGTCGTTGGACACCTTTCGCAAGGGGATGCCACTGTTGTGAAAAATCTCGGCGGTACTGCGCCCCGTGTCCTTGTGGCGGTTCCACAGGTCGGGCGGGGCAAAGGTGGCCGTGATCGGCTCGTGGCTGGCCGCCCGTATCGCCTCGGCCGCCTGCGACACAATCAGTCCCGATTGGTAAACCTCCCGATACACCCACGCCCGCCCCTGCTCGTCCACCGCCACGAACAGACAGGCCAGCATGTCCAAGCCGTAGTCAATCGCCCGATAGCGGGGCCAATAGCGGGGCAGGGCAAAGGGCTCTACCACGTGCACCTCTCGGTCAAACTCGGCAAAATATTGCCCCTCAAACAAATCCCAGCACCCGTCGAGCAAGGCCTTGCGCTCCCGCTCGCCAAGCAACTCCAAGCGGCGGCGATAGTCGGGATCGGCCCGCTCCAGATGCGGATTGTCGCACAATTTGGCAGGCAGAAAAATGCGGCTCAATCCCCCCGCCGTAAAGGCGGTGTCGGGCGGTGCAGGATCAATAAACCTCGACTTAACCCAAGAATGACCAAGCCCTCCGGGATTAGTAGTAGACTTTACTGATTTGGGAAAATCGTTGGCGCCACGCACACGGGAGATGAGATAGCGGTACATCTCCTCGGTGAAGTGGGTTAACTCGTCAAATCGAACGATATCGTACTCGGCCGACTGGTATTTGTAGATGTCGTTAGGCGCATCGAGCGAGCCGAAATCGATGAGCGACCCGTTGGCGAACCGCCCGCAATGGCGGGAAGACTCAAACTTAAAGATTTCACGGGGATACAGGTCAAGGGCCTGACGGATCAGCGTCTTTTCCAACTCTCCGTAGGTGCGCCGCAGAATCAACTGTTTCGAGCCGGCATAGGTCAGCGCATAGAGGAGCGCATCGCACAGCTGCCCGTAACTCTTGCCGCCGCCCGCCGCCCCGCCGTAGAGCACCTCAAATTCCTTGGCCGCCACAAACGCCTGCTGCCGCCGTGTCAATGTCAGTTTCATTCCTCGGTCGTCACCTCAATCCGAAAATTTCCCGCCGGCTCCTCCTGCGGCTCTACCGCCTCGCGGATAATGTCATACGCCTTCACGTCGCCCCGCATGGCCTTGGAGGTAATGGCCAACGCAATGGCGCGAGCCGCCGTGATCTTCTTGGGCATCTTCACAAAATCCCCGCATACCTCCTCCGTCGCCTGCTTGCTCAACCGCAAGGGCAACACCATCCCAAACGCCTCTCTCAGTTCATCACTTTTCTTCACAATCTTCCACCTCCCAAAACGGTCGAAACAGATCCTCTTTGTCTATCGTTATCTCACTGTTGTTTTTCAACCTGCGCTTTCTCGGCGCCCGAACGTAGTGAGTATCTTTTTCTTTTTCTTCTTCTTTTTCTTTTTCTTGGGTACCGTCCGCATGCCAACGCATCCTCGCTGCCTCCCGACTCTTACGGCACTTGTCCTCATAGGCCGCCTTGTCCCGATCGATCAGCATGGCAAAGGTGGGAAATATAATGTCGGCATTGCCCTTTAACTTCGGTATCTTGCCAAACTCCCCATAGTCCAGAATGGCATCCAGCAGTTGCCCTTTTTCTTCATCGGTCAGTTTACTGATCACCTCCCGATAGGTGTAATACAGTTGCACAAACTTCATAGACAAGGCGCTCCCA
>JAZKZU010000246.1:0-1254 GCA_045612825.1 Eubacteriales bacterium | reverse complement strand
TGGCCGCCGGCCTGCACCGCATCGGTGTGGAACACCGCACTACCCTCATGGGCGATGGCGGCCAGTTCCTTGATGGGCTGGATGGTGCCGATCTCGTTGTTGGCAAACATGACGGTGACCAGCACGGTGTTCTCTTTCATGGCCTTTCGCAGATCATCGGGATGGACGATGCCGTTTTCGTAAACGGGCAAGAGGGTGACCTCGGCGCCGCATTTTTCCAGCGTATGGAGCACGGCATGGTGTTCAAAGACGGTGGAGATGATGTGCGGGGTCTTATGCTGCATGAGGGCACGGGCGACACAGCCTTTGATGACCCAGTTATCGGCCTCGGTGCCGCCCGAAGTGAAATACACCTCGTCGGGACGGCAGTTTAAGACATGGGATATATCGATGCGCGCCGATTTGACCGCTTCGGCCACCTGACGGCCGGCCGCATGGACCGAACTGGGGTTGCCGAAGTTTTCGGTAAAATAGGGAAGCATGGCCTCGACAACCCGCTTATCGGTTGCGGTGGTAGCGGCATTGTCGGCATAAACAAAGCGTTTCATGGGGTATTCTCCTTGATATACTGAACGGCCAAACGATCGCACCGTTCGTTTTCAATGTGACCGGCATGGCCTTTGACCCAAACGAAGGTCACGTCATGCGTGATCAAGAGCTCGTCCAACTTCTTCCATAGATCCACATTCTTGACGGGGCCTTTATTGGCGGTGCGCCAAGAGCGGATCTTCCAGTTGTAGAGCCAGTTGTCATTAATGGCCTTGGCCACGTATTGGGAATCGGTGGTCAGCCGTACCGTGCAGGGCACTTTGAGCGCCTGCAAGGCCGCAATCACCGCCGACAGTTCCATGCGATTGTTGGTCGTGCTCGGCTCGCCGCCGCACAACTCTTTTTCATGTTCGCCAAAGCGCAAAATGGCGCCCCAGCCGCCTCGCCCGGGATTGCCCGAACAGGCGCCGTCGGTATAAATTTCCACAAAGGGTCGGTCACTCATGGGTATAGTATACCACCTTAGTATATATTATGCAACAGTTAAATTAAAATTTAATTTTTTCCTTAATATAATCGGCAACCTCGGCGACGGGGATGCGGACCTGCTGCATGGAGTCACGGTCACGGACGGTGACGCAGCCGTCGGTTTCGGTTGCAAAGTCGACGGTGATGCAGAAGGGAGTACCGATTCCGTCCTCACGGCGGTAGCGTTTGCCGATGCTGCCTGCCTCGTCATAGTCGCACATGAATTCCTTAGAGAGG
>JAZKZU010000245.1:0-1805 GCA_045612825.1 Eubacteriales bacterium | reverse complement strand
CATATACTACTCCTCCTACCCCATCATACGGACAAACCTGAAAAAAAATGACAAACCGTCCAAAAAAACTTGAAAAGTATACACGAGAAGTATATAATACCATCAGAGGTGATTGAATGAAAACTGTACGACTGAAAATTGGCGGCATGCATTGCGCAGCCTGTTCGGCAGCTCTGCAGCGGGCCTTAAATAAAAAGGATGGCATTACGCACGCCATCGTTAACATTGCCACCGAGATTGCGGTGGTAGACTTTGATGAGAAGCGCATCACCATGGCCGACATTGAAACGGCGGTCAAGAAATGCGGCTTTTATATTGCCCGCAACGAGAGCGATATTGCCAGAGAACGAAAGATATTACGGCTTCGTTTACTGGTGAGCGCCTGCATCACCGTTCCTCTGTTTTACATTGCCATGGGGCCGATGCTCTTTCCCTCGGTGCCGCTCCCCTCTTTTCTGAATCAACCGCTGGTGATGGCCATAACCCAAGGGGTATTGGCGTTGGCCTCGATGATTGTGGGGGCGAATTTTTACCGCAACGGCATCCGTGCCCTGTTGCGAGGTGCGCCGAATATGGATAGCTTAATCACCATCAGTACGGTGGCGGCTTTTCTGTTTAGCCTGTACTCCACCATTACCATTGCCTTGGGCGATGCTCACGGGGCGCACCGATTATATTTCGAAAGTTGCGGCATGATCATCACCCTCATTCTCGTCGGTAAAAACTTAGAGGACACAGCCAAAGGGAAAACGGCCGATGCCATTCGCCGCCTGACCGATCTTTCGCCCAAGACGGCGACGGTACTGGACGGCGATACCGAAACCACCGTACCTGTTGAGCAGTTGCGTGTGGGTGACATCATACTGGTACGCCCCGGCGAGCAGATTCCGGTGGATGGGGTTGTAATTCTTGGTGAAACCTCGGTGGATGAATCGATGTTGACGGGCGAGAGTATTCCGGTGGACAAGACGGTGGGCGATCCCCTGTCGGGCGCTACCCTAAACAAGAACGGCACCATCCGCATGCAAGCGCAAAAGGTGGGGCGGGACACGGCGTTGGCGCAGATCATCACGCTGATCGAGAACGCTCAGAACACCAAAGCGCCCATTGCACGCTTGGCCGATAAGATTTCGGGGATTTTTGTGCCTGCGGTGCTGGCCATCGGGCTTTTGGCGGCCATCGGCTGGGGCATTGGAGGGAAAGATATTTCTTTCTGCATCAATGTGTTTGTATCGGTGCTGGTAATTGCCTGTCCGTGCGCATTGGGGCTGGCGACACCGACCTCCATTATGGTAGGCACAGGCAAGGCGGCCAAGAACGGGGTACTTTTCAAAAATGCGCAGGCTATTGAACGGATTCACGACGTTACACACATCGTATTTGACAAGACGGGCACGCTGACTCTGGGCAAGCCCCGTGTGACGGCCATATACACCCTTGGTGAGGAAGAACGGCTTGTGGCCTTGGCGGCGGCGGCCGAGTCCCTCTCGGAGCATCCGTTGGCACGGGCCATTGTGGAATATGCTGACGGTCGAGAATTGCCTGCTGTAGACGGATTCACGGCGGTGACCGGGCATGGCATTGAAGCCACGAGCTGCGGCCAATCCATTCATATCGGCAAGGCCGAATATCTGACGGGGAAAGACATTGATATTACAAAACTGCTCCCCAAAGCGGTGACCTTTGAGGAGAAAGGGAACACGGTGATTTATTTGGCAGTGGACGGCGTGGCGTGCGCAGTTTTTGCCATTGCCGACACCTTGCGTCCCGACAGTGCGCCCGCTTTGACGCTCCTGCAAAAGCAG
>JAZKZU010000244.1:0-1010 GCA_045612825.1 Eubacteriales bacterium | reverse complement strand
GCCGATATCCTCGCACTCAGTATGCTCATGCAACCGCCGCGCCGTCATCCCGCACACCTCACTGATCTCATCGCCCATCATCCAGCGAAGCAGATCGATGCCGTGGATGCACTGATTCATCAGTGTGCCGCCGTCCTGCGCCCAGGTGCCTCGCCACGCCGCCTGATCGTAATAAGCCTCACTGCGATTCCAGCGCACCGTAACCGCCCCGTGAGATAATTTCCCAAACCGACCGGCCTCCAACGCCTGCCGCAACTGCGTAACCGCAATATTGAAACGGTTCTGATGGCATACGCCAACTGTTACGTGACTCTCCTTGGCTGCCTTACAAAGCCGACGGGAATCTGCCATGCTCAACGCAATCGGTTTTTCGATCAGCACGTGCTTGCCCGCCGCAATGGCCGAAAGAGCCAGCTCGGCATGGGTGCCGCTATCGGTCGCAATCGCCACCATCTGCGCTCCACTTTCAGCAAGCAGCTGCCGATAATCGGTATATAAGGCTACGTCACCCGAAAGTGACTCGGCCGTTTTCTTCATCTTATCGACGTCCAGATCGCATAACGCTACGATCTCCAGTCCATTATCCAGGGCCGCCCGAATGTGATTCGGAGATACACGGCCGCATCCGATCAATGCATAAGTCATGAGTACTTCCTCTTGTTTGAAATCCTATTTAGTGTAGCACGAAAGCAAACTTCTGTCAAGAAATCCCAAGCAGATCCCGTACGATCTTACCCGCCATCAGATACCCCGCCACCGGCGGTACATAGGACACACTCCCCGGCGCCGGATGCTTTTCATTACCCGCATCCCGAATCGGGCAAGGTGGCTCGGTCGAATAGACAACAGCGATATCTTTCAGCCCCCGCTTGCGGCACTCGGCACGCATCACCTTAGCCAGCGGGCACACACTCGTCTTATATAAATCGGTCACCTGCAAGGCTGTCGCATCCAACTTATTGCCCGCACCCATCGCCGAAATCACAGGCACGTCGGCCGCCTTGGCACGG
>JAZKZU010000243.1:0-2755 GCA_045612825.1 Eubacteriales bacterium | reverse complement strand
AGGAATTCGAGAGAAGCGCCGCCGCCGGTCGAAATGTGGGTCATCTTATCGCCAAAGCCGAGGGTGTTTACAGCCGCCGCGCTGTCGCCGCCGCCGATTACGGTAACCGCATCGGTCTCGGCCATCGCCTTAGCCACCGCCATGGTGCCCTTAGCCAGAGTCGGGTTCTCAAACACGCCCATCGGGCCGTTCCATACCACCGTCTTGGCGCTCTTTACTGCCTCAGCGTACAGAGCCGCCGTCTTCGGACCGATATCCAAGCTCATCATGTCAGCCGGAATCTTGTCGGCATCCACAACCTCAACGGCGATCTCTCCATCGATGGGATCGGGGAAGTTCTTAGCAATGGTGCAGTCAACGGGGAGCAGGAGTTTTACGCCCTTCTCCTCGGCCTTTTTCATCATGTCACGACAGTAGTCGATCTTGGTCTCGTCCAGCAGGGAAGTACCAACCGAATAGCCCTTAGCGGCCAAGAAGGTGTAAGCCATACCGCCGCCGATGATCAGGGTGTCAGCCTTGTTGAGCAGGTTCTCGATAACGGTGAGTTTGTCAGCCACCTTAGCGCCGCCCAGAATGGTGACGAAAGGACGAACGGGAGCGTCTACGGCGTTGCCCAGATACTCCAGCTCCTTGCCGATCAGATAGCCGGCTACGGCCTGATCCACGTGGGAAACGACACCAACCGTCGAGCAGTGAGCACGATGGGCGGTACCGAAAGCATCGTTAACAAACAGGTCAGCCAGAGAGCCCAGTTCGGCAGACAGAGCCTCGCCGTTCTTGGTCTCCTCAGCACGGTAGCGGGTGTTCTCCAGCAGTACCACATCGCCGTCTTTCATAGCGGCAACAGCGGCCTTGGCGTTCTCGCCAACCACGTTGGCATCAGCGGCAAAGACAACGTCCTTGCCCAGCTTCTCGGACAAGCGCTTGGCAACGGGAGCCAAAGACAGTTCGGGCTTGGGTTCGCCCTTGGGCTTGCCCATATGCGAGCACAGAATTACCTGTGCGCCGTTGTTGACCAGATATTCAATGGTGGGCATAGCGGCGTTGATACGGTTCTCGTCGGTGATCACGCCGTTCTTGAGGGGGACGTTGAAGTCGCAGCGTACCAGCACCTTTTTGCCCTTCACGCATACGTCTTCCACAGTTTTCTTGTTGTAAGCCATGGTAAGTTCTCCTATCGTAAATTTAATTTGTATACACATACAGTATCATTATATCTCGAATTGGATTTTATTTCAAGAGGGATAACAGAAAATATAATAGAATCTTGCATTGGCTTGGTTTGTATGGTACAATACGGATATCTTGTATCAGATGGAGAAGTTATGAAGAAATACCTATCATTTCTGTTAGCCTTATGTTTGCTTATATCGTCCGTTTCGGCCGCTCTGCCGTCTGCCGCAGAGAGTTGCCCTCCCTTCGCCGCTCAAAGTGCGGCGTTGTACGACGTCATTACCGGCGAATTTTTCTATGAAAAGAACGTCGATGGCAGTGTTCCCGCCGCTTTTACAGTGAAGGTGATGACGGTTCTGTTGGCAAGCGAAAGCCTGCAAACAGATGCTTCTGTCGCCGTAAAGGAAGGGTTCTTTGACGGGGTCGTCTATCATTCGGGGCTTGATTTTAAGGTCGGTGAAACGGTCACCGTAAAGGATCTTTATTACGCCGTGCTGGTCAAAAACGCCAACGAGGCCTGTAATATTTTGGCCCTTGCTACCGGAAAAACGGTGGAGGAATTTGTCAGCGCCATGAACGAAAAGGCCAAGGCGCTGGGCATGACCGCCTCCTACTTTGCCGATACCCACGGCGAGTCAGGGGAGAGCTATACCACAGCCCGTGATGCCGTCAGATTGCTGTGCGCCTTTCTTCAAAACGAAGAACTGCTGGAGATCTCCGATACTACCTTCTACCGTATGCCCGCTACCGATCAAAGCGAGGAACGGCTTATGTATTCGTCCAATCTTCTGATCGGGTCGGGGGAGTACGGCTACTCCCGTGCCATCGGCATTAAGAACCATTATGCCAATACCGGCGGCTACTCGCAGGGCGTTTACAGTACCTTTAACGGGATGCAGGTGTTGGCTGTCGTTTTCCATGCAGGAAACGATGCCGGCAACCACTACGGACAGCTGACGGCAGGGCTGGAATGGGTTAGAAACAATTATCAGCGTATCACCGTCCTCAAACAGGGCATGATCTGCGACAGTACCCGTGTCATTCTCTGCCGCAATACCGATACCGTCATGCTCATGTCGGGTTCGGATCTTCTCTATGTCGTGCCTACCGATTACGACTCCTCCTTGATTGAGCTTTCTGTTGAAGCGCCCGACGAGGTGGAAGCCCCCGTACGGGAAGGGGACGAGTTGGGAACCATTACCGTCACGTATGACGGCACGGTGATCGGCAAAGTTCCTGCCTTGGCGGGACAGACGGCCGAGCGGGATGCGGGCATGACCATCCGCTATCGGATCGGGCAGTTTTTCTCCCACCCCGCTGTTGTGGTGCTTATCGTGTTGTCTGTCATTGCGCTGGTGTTGTTTATCGGCTATGTGATTCTATATAATAAGAAGAAAAGAAGAAAGAAATAATGGAATTTTTGCAGAAAACCTACCAATTATTGCTCGGAAACGCCCCTGTTTTTAGCGTTTTCGGGCTGGAAATTCCGCTTTTAGTACTCATTTTAATACCCGTTGGGCTCTATTTTACCATCAGAACCAAGGTTTTACCCATCCGAATGTTCCCCGAAATGCTCCGCATT
>JAZKZU010000242.1:0-11336 GCA_045612825.1 Eubacteriales bacterium | reverse complement strand
TGATGAGCGTTTTATTATCCTTGGTAATGGCAAAGCCGGGCGCTGTGCCTTTGGTATTGTGCAATACCGTGCACCCCTCGGGCAGGTAGGCCTGCTTTTTCTGCGACTCGGTCATCTGCCGTCCCGATTGCGCCAATATCTCAGCTAAATGCTCGTAGGAGGGCTGATGCAGTTCCAATTTCACGCCAAGGGCGGCGCAGGCCGTTTCCTTGGTCAGATCATCCTTGGTGGGGCCAAGCCCGCCGGTGGTGATCACGCAATCGGCATGGGCAAAGGCCGTTTCCAGCGCAAGTTTGAGCCGCTCAGGATTATCCCCCACTACGCTTTGGTAGTAGACATGCACACCCATCCCCGCCAAGTTTTTGGCAATATAGGCGGCGTTGGTGTTGACAACATCCCCAAGCAACAATTCGGTTCCGACACATAAAATTTCACAAGTCATATCCTAACCTCAATACGCACTCGGCGTGATGATTTCTTCCTCAATTCCAGCCATGGCACGTTCAATGAGTCCCTCGACATCCAGTTTATTCATCTGGGCACGCACGGCAAACTCCCTAGGTTTGGTGCGGGGATGGCGGGGCGTAAAGACGGTACAGCAATCCTCATAAGGCAGAATCGAGGTTTCAAAGGTATCGATCTTATGGGCAATCTCAATAATCTCCACCTTATCCATACCGATCACGGGACGAAGCACCGCCATATCGGTAAAGGACTCGGTCACGCCGATGGCCTCCATCGTCTGGCTGGCCACCTGTCCTAAACTTTCGCCGGTAATCAGTGCGCCGCATTTCTTATTTTTTGCCACTTTTTCCGAAATAATCATCATAAAGGCACGCATCACCAAAGTGAAATAATCTTCTTCACAATGATCCCGTATCGCCTCTTGAATTTCGGTAAAGGGCACAACCGTCAAATGGATATTGCCCGAATAGCGGGCCACCGTGCGAAGCAGGGTTTTCACCTTATCCTTGGCACGCTCGGACGTATAAGGATAGGAAAAGAAATGCACGCCCGACAGCGATACGCCACGCTTGGCCATCATATAGCCGGCCACGGGACTGTCGATCCCGCCCGAAATGAGAAGCATCGCCTTGCCGTTAGCGCCTACGGGCAGGCCGCCCGCACCCTTTTCCGATGCCTCATGCACGCAGGCCTTCTGGTCACGCACCTCGGCCATCACAATCAGGTCGGGGTTATGCACATCCACCTTCAGATGGGGGAATTTTTCCAATAAATAGCCGCCCACCTCGGCCGAGATTTGGGGCGAGCCCAAGGGAAAACGCTTATCGGCACGCTTGGCCTCCACCTTAAAGGTTTTCACCTCCTGCAACCGATCCGCCAGAAACTCGGCCGCCGTTTCCTTGATGGCCTCCATATCCTTTTCGCACAGGGCGCACAAAGACAGCGCGGCAATGCCGAACACCTTTTTGGCCGCCTCGTATGCTCCCTCAAAATCGCAATCACAGCCCGACTTGGCCTCCACATAGACGGCCGACTGCATGGTATACACCGAAAACTCGCCGTAAGGGGCGATGGCCGAGCGGATGTGACTAAGCAACAGTTTTTCAAACCGACCCTTATTGAGGCCTTTCAGGATCAGTTCGCCATATTTTAATAAGATACACTTTTCCATATTATCGGTGCGCCAGGTGGGTACGGCAAATATCTAAGCCTTCGCACAACCTGTCGATCTCCTCTTTTGTATTATAGATGCCAAGACTAATGCGAACCGCCGAACGGACACGCTCACTCGGCAGGCCCATGGCATGGAGCACGTGACTGCCGCCGCTCGATTTGGCCGAGCAGGCCGAGCCGGCCGACACGTAAATCTGATTTCGCTCCAAATCGTGCTGGATGGTTTCGCTGTTGAGAGGCGGAATCGAAATATTATAAATATAAGGAACGGCATTTTCGGGAGAATTGATCAAAATCCCCTCCATTTGCCCGATTTTTTGGCGCAAATAGCCGCCCAATTCGTCCAATTTCTTGCGATTTTCAGCCACATTTGCGAAAAATTCACTCACGGCCGTACCGAACCCGACGATGCCCGACACGTTTTCGGTACCCGAACGCATCCCCTTTTCCTGCCCGCCGCCCAGCATCAAAGGCTTGATATACACACCCTTTGCCACATACAAAGCGCCGACACCCTTAGGCCCGTACAGCTTATGTGCCGAAAGGCTCATCATGTCAATCCCCATGCGCTTCGGGTAGAGCGGCAGTTTGCCAAAGGCCTGCACGGCATCGCAATGCAGAAGTGCGGGTGCACCCTTCCTTTTTATCATGGCGGCCGCTTCCTTAACAGGGAACTGCTCGCCCGTTTCGTTATTCACGGCCATCATGCTGACCAACACCGTTTTGTCGGTAATGGCCTCATCGAGTTTGGTCATATCACTCAGATAGACCACCTCAAAGCCTTCTTTTTCCAGCGCCTTAAAACATTCAAGAACCGAGGGGTGTTCAAAGGCGGTGGTGACGATGCGGTTGCCGAGCTTGGCACGGGAACGAGCCACGCCGAAGATGGCGGTATTATTCGATTCGGTAGCACCGGCGGTGAAAACCACCTCGTCGGGCCGTACGGCCAAAGAACCCGCAATGGCTTCTCTGGCTTTGATTACCAGCCGTTCGGCATAGATGCCGGCCATGTGCAGGGATGAGGGGTTGCCGTAAACTTCGGTGAGCGCCTCCTGCATAGCCTGTGCCGCCGAGGGCAGGACACGGGTGGTGGCGCTGTTATCCAGATATATCATATTATTTACCAAGAAAATGCTTCATGAGTGACGGGCCGTTATCGAAGCGGCATCCTGTCGAGGCGGCCGTTTCTTCGGTGAACACCTTGCCGCAACCCTCACTGACGGTATTCCGATAGATCAGATAGGGCACGGGATCGCCGACGTGGGTACGGCAGTCGATGGGCGTGGGATGGTCGGGCAGGATCATGACCGACAGTTCCTCGTCCTTAAAGGCTTCGAGAATCGGGCCGAGCACCTTGTTATCGATAATCTCGATCGATTCGACCTTTTCTTTAGCATCGCCATGGTGACCGCACTCGTCGGGCGCTTCCATGTGCAGATAGACAAAGTCCTTGCCTTCTTTGAGGGCTTTGATGGCGGCGGCGGTTTTGCCGTCCCAGTTGGTATTGATCAGCCCCGTAGCCCCCTCAACGTCGATCGACTGCATATCGGCGCACAGCCCAATACCCTTGATCAGGTCGACGGCCGAGATGACCGCGCCGTCCAGCCCATACTCCTCCTTAAAAGGTTTGAGGGCGGGCTTGGTGCCGTCGCCCCACAGCCAGATGCTGTTGGCGGGGCGCAGGCCACGGGCGATGCGGGCTTGGTTTACGGGATGATCTTTGAGCAACTCATACGACTTTTTCATCAGATCGAGCATCTTTGCGCCGTACTCGCCGCCGGGCAGATAGTCGGTAATCTTCTTATCCGAAATGTCATGGGGCGGCGTAAAGGTAAAGCCGTTGGGAGCTTCTTTCCAGACCAGACAATGGCGGTAGGACACGCCGGGGTAGAAGGTCATAATCTCATCGCCCAGTTTCTCCTGAATAAAGCGAATCAGTTCGGACGATTCGGCGGTAGTGATCTCTCCTGCGCTGTAATCGATCATCGTTTTATTCTCGTAGTCTTCTTCCTCCGAGAGGGTGACGGTATTGCAACGGAAGGTACGGTCGGTCAAGCTCAGGTCAATGCCCATGCTGACCGCCTCGAGCGGCGAGCGGCCGGTATAATAAACCTCAGGGGCGTAGCCCATGACCGAGAGGTTGGCGGTATCGCTGCCGGGGTTCATGCCGGCGGGCACGGTTTGCACCAGACCCATTTCGCTCATGGCGCAGATGCGATCCATATTCGGCTTATGCGCCACCTGCATGGGGGTTTTTCCGTCCAAGACGGGGACGGCGCGGTCGGCCATGCCGTCGCAGAGTAAAACGATGTATTTCACGGGTATTTCTCCTTGTCTTTTAATTAATTTATTGTACCTCTTTTTCTCATCCTTGTCAATCAAGTGTTTTTTCGGGGAAATTTGACAAAAATTTGTATGAAATTTCTAAATTTTGCTGATTTGTGCGATAATTTTCCTTGACATTCACAAAAAATACAATTATAATAAAAGTAACATTAAAGTGAGTGGTGTTTCTATTTGGCAAAGAGCAATACGCATAATCATTTCGGAGCGGATTTTCCGGAAGTACTGCCCGGCCTTTTGCCGAAGATTCATGCACTGGCTCGTCACTATGCCGGCGCTGCCGAGCAAGACGATTTGGTACAGGAAGGCTTGATTGCCTTATATGAATGCTCCTGCACCTATGATGCACAGCGGGGTGTTCCCTTTGATGCTTATGCCCTTACCTGTGTGCGGCGGCGTATGATCAGCGCCCTGCGGAAAAATTCAGTTGTATGTTCCGTTGCTATTGAAGAACTGCAAAGTTTGCCCGACCTAGTCTCCACCGCTCCGGCCCCTGAAGATTACGCCCTGGGAAAGGAAAGCGTGGATCGCTTGCGTTTACTTTTACATACGCATCTATCCCCTTTCGAGCATCAGGTATTGACTCTGCATGTAGAAGGGTTACGCCATCGGGACATTGCACAGCGGGTAGGCAAAACCGAAAAATCGGTAGAAAACGCATTATCCCGCATACGGATCAAGTTATCTAAACAACTTCAGGTTGTTTGATATATGCCCATGTAGTTTAATCAGAAGAACGTGTTTACAAGGCGTCGGTGCGATTCCGGCCGAGGGCAAAAACTATATTTCATTTCTACGAGGGGAAAGACCAATGTACGAAGACAAGACACTCATTTGCAAGGAATGCGGCCAGGAGTTCGTGTTCACCGCCGGCGAGCAGGAATTCTACGCAGAGAAGGGCTTCCAGAATGAGCCCCAGCGCTGCAAGGATTGCCGCGCCGCTCGCAAAAACGCCACTAAGGCTAACAGAGAGTACTTCACCGCTACCTGCGCTGCTTGCGGCGCTGAGGCGAAAGTGCCCTTCCAGCCCAGAGAGGACAGACCCGTTTATTGCAGCGAATGCTTCGCAAAACAGAAAGAACAGAGCCTTTAATTTAGTTTAACTGTGTTCCTATGGGCGGTAAAGAGATTCTTTACCGCCCTTCTGTTATCTTCAGGAGAGAATTATGATTTTTACACAAACCATTCACATCGATTCCGAACGGTGCGACCAACATGAACACCTTCGCGCCGATGCCCTGTTCCTGCTCATGCAGAATGCGGCGGGCGAGCACGCTGAGCGCTTGGGATTCGGGCGGGCACAACTGGTACAATCCCGCACGGCCTGGGTGCTGACCCGTGTATCGGTACGCATGACCCGCTGGCCAAAGTGGAACAGTACGCTGACCCTGACCACAGCGCCCGGTGTCGGGCGGGCGGGGTTGTACCGCCGCTATTTCACCTTTGCCGACGAGCAGGGACCTTGCGGCCATGCCACCTCGTTATGGACAGTGATTGATTTAGATAAGCGAGCCATTGTCAGCCCCGACAAAGCACCCAACGTGCCTGCGGCGGCCGATTTTACCGCCGCACTTCCCTCGCCTATGAAGGTGCGGCGGCTGGAGGGAGAGGCGACGGTGAACACCTATCATTGCCAATATACCGATGCCGACTTGAATGGGCATATTAACAATGCTTCTTATATCCGCTTCCTCGAAAACTGTTTGCCATCCGAGCGGTTTGGAGAATCTACTCTTTGCGAGTTAGATGTCTGCTATCATCGTGAGGTTAAGCCGGAAGCAGATATTTCACTGTTCTTGACACAAGAGGATAACCGATTTTATTTTACGGTACAGGATGGCATGGCGACTGCCTTTGAAGCTTGCGGAAAATGGGAATAATAAAAAACAGACACCATTGAGTGTCTGTTTTTCATGGAAAGGTCGCACAAATTCGATGCCTTTTTATTTTTTGACCTATGTGTTCGAACCCCTACATATTTTAGGGATGGTGTTTTGTAATTACAATATCAGTTTTGTATCTGCTCGATATATTGGAATTTATTTATTATCTTTATCTTGTTTGGAAACCAGAACGATTGAACCGACAAGCAAAGCAACACCAAGAGTGAAAAACACACACCCTATTACAGTATTTAACTGATTCGCAAAAAAGCCAATCATTCCAGCACCAGCAGCACAGCAAATTACTTGAAACACCTTTTTCATATAATTCCCTCCAACAAATTATAGTTTGTGATGAATTTACTGTTGTTTATCATTTTTCTCAATCGTTATACTTGATACAATAGCATAGATGATAGTAATTATAATAACTGCTACCACTATGTAAAAAATCCAATTTTCTTTAAGAAGTGTGGCGAGAGCATTTAATAAAAAAATCAAACCAAGCAATAAAAAAACAATAGCTGATTGGCGATAATGTGGCTTTTTATTCATTTTTTCTCGTTCTTGCTTAGATTCATAAATGTAGGCATTATTAAAAAGAAAGCCTTTTCCCATAAAAGAACGAACACTCATAATAAACGCAAATATGGATATTGCGAAAAGGATGCTTGCCGCAATAATTTCTCTCATTATTAACAACCTCCGTCAAATTCTTATTTATTGGTTAGATTGTACCATAAATCATATTTATAATCAACGCTTTGCTAGGCAAAGCACCGAGACTTCTTCACTGTTCACTATTACTTATTACTTTCCAAAAATCCGAGCAAATAAGAGAAAAGTGAAGAGTGAAGAGGTAATAGTGAAAAAGTAAAAATCCCCGTACTTATCGTACGAGGATTTTTGGAGGAGAGAAGGGGATTCGAACCCCTGACCTTCGCGATGCGAACGCGACGCTCTACCAACTGAGCCATATCCCCGTTTCCGTGCTTTCCATTATAAATCGAAAGCAGGAATTTGTAAAGTGTTTTTTTAGAAAGTCATGCGAACTTTTCTGCGAGCCAGTGCTGCCGCACCGATGACGCCGCTATCGCCGCCAAGCTGGGCACGCAAGAAAGTAGGGCCACCAACGCCTCGACGGTTGAACTTGGTAAACTGCTCAACAACGCCGTCAAAAATGATATCACTATGGGTCATCAACCCGCCACCGAAGACGTAGGTATTGATACCCATAATCTGATAAATATTATAGCAAAGCATGCCGACCATTTTGGTCATACGGTTCTTCAGCATGATCGCAAAGGCATCGCCGGCTTCAACCGCCTGGATCAGATCAGGACCGGCAACCGTTCTTTCCTTGGACAATTCCACCAAAGAAGATTTCGGATACTGATACGCCAGCGCCCGCACCCACTCATCAATATGAACGCCGCCGGCATAACTCTCAAAACATCCCAGATTATTACAGGCGCAAGGCATACCTTGACCAGGAGTAACTAAAGCATGACCAAACTCACCCGACAGGCCGTTATCACCATAGAACAGATTGCCGCCGATGATGATACCGCCGCCGATACCGGTGGACACGCTCATATAAATCATGTTGCGGATGCGGCTGGTATCAAGGGCATCGTATTCCGCCAAGCCCGCCAGATTCGCATCGTTATCCAACCAACATTTGCAGCCTAAAGCATCGGAGAGCACTTCTCCCATCATCAAGCCCTTAAGATGCGCAATGTTGGGCGTATCCAATACCATACCGTGCACACGGTCAACCGCACCGGGGACACCAACGCCGCAACCATCAGGCACTTCCCCATCCAGAAATTCCAAAGCAGCCTGGCACAGCGCATTCATAAACAGCGTTGACGTAAGGCTTTCCGGCGTTTTAATGGACTGCTGACGAACCAACTGTCCACTTTCGTTAAGCAAGCCGAAAGCCACTTTGGTACCGCCGATATCAATACCTAATGTATTTCCCATTTCTTTGTGTACCTTTCATAACGTATATGTGTTTTTCATTGTATCAAATTTGCCGGATAAAGTCAATGTGCAAGCCGACAAACTTTTTAAAAAAAATGTCGCATATTGGAAAAGAATATGATATAATAAGAAAAAACGATATGTGAGGGTATATTATGTATAAAAAGATCCTTTCCCTGCTGTTATGCATGCTCCTTTGCTGTTCCCTATTGCTGACCGGCGTATCCGCCACATCGCCGACCGATGCCGAGCGCACGACAATTTACGGCTTCCGTTTATCGTCGCCGCAGGCCATCATCAAGTTCTTTGCCGACGATCCAACCAATCCTACGGTGGTCGCCGAGCAAGAGGAAGCGTCCGCCATCTATGCCGGCACCTATGCTTCGGGTGCGTTCTACGGCATCGATAAAAAGGGAGATCTGTTCTCCTCCCCGTTAGATGAATTTGCCCGCACCTATATCGGCACGGCCCTTCCCGATGCCGAGAAGACCTGCCGTGCGGCCGAGTTGACCTATGACTATGCCAACGGTCGCCTGCTGATGCTGGTGCACGATATCCAGACCGATGTTCGCACCGGCACCCTGTATGCCGTCGATATGCAAACGGCCGGCGTGACCGAACTTTGCCAAATCGGCAACGAACTGGTCGTTCATGCCTTGGCGGCCGATCCCGACGGAAAGGTGTACGCCATTGACGAACAGGGCGACCTTTATACCATCGACATGGCTTCGGGCACACCGACCAAGATCGGCTCGACGGGACACGCCGTATCCCGCCTGCAGTCCATGTGTTTTGACCGCCAAAGCGGCAAACTGTACTGGGCCCGCTATTCGCTGGGCAGTGCGGTGCTGTGCGAGGTGAACACCGCCACCGCCGAATTGACCGAGCTGGGCGCTATCGGCGATCAGGCGCAGATTAACGCCCTGTGCATTGCCGGCGATTCCTTCCGTGTGACATTTGAAGCCGAGGCGGGCGGCAGTGCCGGCGCCAACGGCGGCAATTACTATAAAGAGGGCGATCGAGTGAGCATCACGGCCACACCGGACAAGGGCTACACCTTTGGCGGTTGGGCGACCTCGGCGGGCGTACTCTCCAGCGTTACCGAAGAAAGCTGCACGCTGGTCATGCCCACACCGGGACAGGACGTGACGGTCAAAGCCTTCTTCGTACCCTCCAACCGTTACACCCAGCGCACGGTACGTGACAACGATGCCGGCATAAGCGTAAGCGGCAATATCTATTACAACGCCACCGTTCGGGCGGAAGACCTGACCGAGGGCGATGCCTATACCCGCCTGCAGACCAAGATCAAGAAGAAAACGGTAGTCGATGCCATGACCCTGCGTCTGGACACCCACGCTTCGCAAGGCGTGATAGCGTCGCACAAGGGTAATGTGACGGTAAGTATTCGGATGAACAGCGACTATGAGGGCAAGAAACTCACCGTATGGCAGGCTACCGACACCAAGATCGTGAAATCGACCGGAACGGTGAAGGACGGCATACTGACCTATAAGACGGCGGCCGTAACGCCCGTTATGATCACCGAGGGCGGCAATTTCTCCTTTGGTTCCTTCCTGCTGATCCTGCTGATTTTGCTGTTGCTCGCGGTTGGCGTGGTCTATCTGTTGCACCTGCGGCATATGGCTCGCCTGCAGGCAAAAAGAAACGGGACACCGATTCGCAAGCGTTCTCTGCGCACACGCATAGGAAACTGGCTGCGCGCCCGTAAAAAGAAATAAAGAAGAAAATCCGAACTCGTTTGAGTTCGGATTTTTTATGAATACTTATCAAAAAATTCTTGCCCGCTGATTCGTTCGGCATCGGGCAGACGGACAAAGACGAGCGTTTGCTCTCCGTCCATATCAAAATAAAATTTATGTTTCCCAACCTCATAGATCATCCACCCTTCATAAGGCGGATACTGTTCCACACGCCATTGCCCCCTATTGCAATGGAGCCTTTGCGCCAATTCGTCTTCCATGTTTTGAGAAAAGGAAACGGTTTCAACTCCATCTTCTCCCTTGACCTGTATCTGCGTTGCCCGCATAAGCAAAAAACGGGGATCGGTAATGGGTGGCTTATAGAAAAGGAGATTGAGATAGGCCAACACTCCGACGACGGCAAGGGTTATCATGGCCATCATCCGCATACAGCGATGGGTGTTTGAGCGAGGCGTTGGCGGGGAGAGTAATTCATCCACCGACACGCCCAGCGCTTCGGCCAGTGCCGGCAGATTGCCGACATCCGGCAAGCCCAAACCTCGCTCCCAGCGGGAAACGGCTTTATCGGTGATATGCAGCTGTTCGGCCAAGGCCGATTGGGTAAGCCCCAGTTGTGTGCGGCGAGTGGCGATAAATTTCCCGATCGTTTTATTGTTCATATTCCCTCTCCTCTCCGTCAATAGTATACCATCTCTTGCCGATTTTGGCAACCGATGCTTGCTTTACCTGTAATTTTCAGCCCCTATCCCCCTCC
Organism: Eubacteriales bacterium; assembly: GCA_045612825.1. GTDB lineage: Bacteria > Bacillota > Clostridia > Oscillospirales > UMGS1783 > CAKSHC01. The sequence goes on along the minus strand of JAZKZU010000242.1, from coordinate 1,008 downwards.
TTTTATGCTATAATGCACGGGAGGTGAAAAGAATGAAAAAACTATTTGCACTATTGCTGGTGGCTATACTGGTCATCGGCACACCCATGACAGCACGGGCCAATACCCCCATATATGCCGGTGCGGTCACGGTTTCTTACGGCTCGCTTCACGTACGAAGCGGAGCATCGACAAGCCACACCGTCCTAACCTCGCTACCCAAGGGCAGTTATATCACGCTCCTGAGCAAGAGCGGGTCTTGGTGGAAGGTGCAGTACGGCGACGGATTGTACGGTTACTGCCACGCCGATTACATTACCGCCATTGAGGGGCGGCAGTCCAGCGTTGCCGTAAACTGGGGCACGCTCAATGTGCGCAGCGGCGCCGGCACAAACTATGCACGGGTCGCCTCTCTCAACAAGGGCGATTCCGTGTTAGTCCTCTCAACCAACAACGGCTGGAGCCGCATCCTCTATCACGGCACCAAGACCGGTTATGTCAGTTCGGCCTATTTGTCGGGGCAGACGGCGACGCCAACGGGCATATTCTTGGCCGTACCGTCCTATAAGCAGACGGACAGCCGCTGGAGCGGCGTAAAAATTGGCAGTTCGGGCAAGACGATCGGGCAGATCGGCTGTACCACAACGGGCATCGCCATGATGGAATCCTATCGCACGGGAACATCCATTACCCCCGACGTGATGAGCCGACGGCTATCCTACACCGCTTCGGGCAACGTGTATTGGCCGAGCGATTATCGGGTGACCTCGTCCTATAACCTATCGAACATCGCTTCTCTGTTGCAGGCGGGCAAGCCCATACTGATCGGAGCCAAAAACAGCTACGGATCTCAGCATTGGGTGGTGATCACCGGTTATAACGGGCAGGGGCTGAGCGCCGTGAATTTTTCCATTAACGATCCCGGCTCCCACACCAGAACCAATCTGCAACAATTTCTAAACGCCTACCCCACCTTTTATAAATATTTTACCTATTAACACAAGGCAGATGCTCATACCGAGCATCTGC
>JAZKZU010000241.1:0-2926 GCA_045612825.1 Eubacteriales bacterium | reverse complement strand
CTTTTCGTTATCTTCAAGCACGCGCTTCGTAACTCCCTTATTCCCGTTATCACATACGCAGGCCCTCAGATCGCATACATTGTAACAGGATCAATGGTAGTTGAGACTATCTTTACCGTTGGTGGTGTTGGAAGTAAGTTTGTAACAGCTATCAACGACCGTGACTATACTCTTATTATGGCCACAACCGTGTTCCTTGCTACCATCATGGTAGTTGCAAACCTTCTTTGCGACCTGCTCTATAAGCTGGTTGACCCCAGAATCAAATTTAACTAAGAGAGGAGAACGAAATGAATAACGAAAAGCTTCCCAAAAAGAATTTTCTTTCCACTCAGATCGACCTCTCAAAGTTCCAGCTTGCAACTGAGGAAGAGAAGCGTCAGCAGGACGTAATGAGTGAAAGCGTTACCTTCTTTAAGGACGGTATGCGCAGACTGTCTAAAAACTGGATCGCCATGACCTGCCTTTGCATCGTCCTGGCCATCGTACTGATCGTCTTTATCGTCCCCGCTTTCTATCCCTATTCCTATGAACAGCAGCTGGGCATCACCCCCGGTCAGCCGGTTGACCCCAGTTACAATAACCTCGATCCCTTCGAGTACGGTACTACCGAACAGGCCCGTATCGCAAACGGCGAAAAGGTATTCCCGCATATCATGGGTACCGATGCGGCAGGGCGTGACTATGCTATCCGTGTCATTTACGGCGCACGGGTATCGCTCTTGGTCGGCTTCTTCGCCTCGATTATCGTATTGATTATCGGCGCTACCTACGGCTCGATCTCGGGCTACTACGGCGGCAAGGTCGATATGATCATGATGCGCTTTGTCGATATCATCTATTCCTTGCCCGACCTGCTGATGATCATTCTGCTCTCTACGGTGCTCAATCAAACCCTCAAGCCTATGATCGATTCGGTGCCTTTCTTATCCAAACTCGGTACCGGCATGATCTCCATTTTCATCGTATTTGCCCTGCTCTACTGGGTATCGATGGCCAGACTGGTGCGTGGCCAGATCCTCTCGATTAAGCAGATGGACTATGTGCTGGCCGCCAAATCGACCGGTGCTAAGGGCGGCCATATCATTAAGAAGCATATGTTGCCCAACTGCATTTCGGTTATCATTATCTCCACCGCCCTGCAGATCCCCTCGGCCATCTTTACCGAGAGTTATCTGTCCTTCTTGGGTCTGGGCGTGTCCAAGCCCATGCCGTCCTTGGGTTCGCTGGCTTCTCAGGCGCTCGACGGCGTGCGCTCCTATCCCCATCGTCTGATCATTCCGGCCGTGGCCATCTGCCTGATCGTGCTGTCCCTCAATTTGTTGGGCGACGGTCTGCGTGATGCTTTCGACCCCAAACTGAAGAAATAAGGAGGGTAAATCATGTCATTATTAGAAGTCAAAGACCTGCATACCTCCTTCTTCACCCCCGCCGGCGAGGTCAAGGCCGTCAACGGCGTGTCCTTCTTCCTCGATGAAGGTAAGGTGCTGGGCATCGTGGGTGAGTCCGGTTCGGGTAAGTCGGTCACTGCCTATTCCATTTTGCAAATTCTGTCCAACCCCGGCCGTATCGTTTCCGGCTCGGTCAAGTATAGAGGTCAGGAACTGGTCGGCGCCGATAAGAAAACCATGGCGTCCATCCGAGGCAACAAGATCTCGATTATTTTCCAGGATCCTATGACCTCCCTCAACCCCGTATTCACCATCGGCAACCAGCTCATGGAAGCCATCATGCTCCATACCGATCGCAATAAGGAGCAGGCCCGTGAGCGTGCCATCGAAATGATCCGCTTGGTCGGCATTACCGAGCCCGAAAAGCGTATCAAGCAGTACCCGCACGAGCTGTCGGGCGGTATGCGCCAGCGTGTCATGATCGCCATGGCTCTGGCCTGCGAACCCGATATCTTGATTGCCGACGAGCCTACCACGGCGCTCGACGTGACCATTCAGGCCCAGATCCTCGATCTGATCAAGGACCTGCAGAAGCAGTTGGGTATGTCGGTCATTCTCATTACTCATGACCTTGGCGTCGTTGCCGAAATGTGCGACGAGGTTATTGTCATGTATGCGGGTGAAATCTGCGAGCACGGCACGGCCGACGAGATTTTCTACAACCCCAAGCATGAATATACCAAGGGCCTGATGCGCTCGATTCCTACTGTGAGCGACGACGACCGTAGATTAGAGCCCATCGGCGGTACGCCCGTCGACCTGCTCAATATGCCCGACGGTTGCCCCTTCTCCCCCCGTTGCGATGCGGCCATGAAAATTTGTCTGACCTGCAAAGCCAAAGAACTTAAACTTAACGACGATCACGGCGCCGCCTGCTGGTATAACATCAAGGATGCCATTCGTGATGGCCGCTTAACCAAAGAAGAAGTAGAGGAGATGTATAAAAATGAGTGAAAATAAAAATCTTCTCGAAGTCAAGGGCTTAAAACAGTATTTCAAGATCCCCAACGGCTTTCTTCGTTCGTTGACATTGAAGGCTGTCGATGATGTGTCGTTCAGCATCAAAGAGGGCGAAACGCTGGGTCTGGTTGGTGAGTCGGGCTGCGGCAAAACCACCGTCGGCCGCTCCATCCTGCACCTGTATCAGCCCACCGCCGGCGAGGTCGTTTTCGACGGCAAAACCATCAAATCCCATAGAGATATTACCGAGTTTCGCCGTCAGGCGCAGATGGTCTTCCAAGACCCTTATTCGTCGCTCGACCCTCGTATGACGGTATCGGACATCATCGGCGAACCTTTGGATGTGCACAAACTCTATGCCAATAAAAAGGAAAGAGAAGAAAAGATCAAATATCTGATGGACTTGGTTGGTCTCTCGTCCGAGCACGCCAGCCGTTACGCCCACGAATTCTCGGGCGGTCAGCGCCAGAGAATCGGTATCGCCAGAGCCTTGGCGGTCGATCCGAAGTTCATCA
>JAZKZU010000240.1:0-1949 GCA_045612825.1 Eubacteriales bacterium | reverse complement strand
CTTAAACTTCCTCCAAAAGGTTTAGTGGCATCCGGAGCAGGTTGCACAATTATGGGTGCATTCCTGAGGGCCGAATACTGCTGTATTGATGGAATCGAAGACGTGCTTCATAAGAGCCTCAAATTTACCGGCCGCCTCATTGTACTGCTTCATGTTCTCATTTTCCATGATTTTGTTATACAGTTTCTCCATCTGATCCTGAATATCGGAAACTTTCGACTCATCAGTCCCCTCTTCGCTGCGAGCCATAATTAACTGGTTACGGCAAACATCAAATTCATTGACAAGAGCGGATAATTGCGCATCGGCCTGATAGGTTGCCTCTGCCTGTTTAAACGCTACATATTCATCACTTGATAAAATCTGCTGGCCGAGCAATTCGATGGTTTCATTCATTGTTTTCATGTGTTTACTCCATTTCTTCTCCAAACAAAAACCATGTTTTTGCTTGATTAATTTTTATATTACAAAAGGTACCGATCCGATCATCATTTCCCGGGAAAAATACCAATTTGTTACTATCTGTGCGACCGGCCAATAAAGCCTTATTCTTATCATCACGCCCCGTGCATAAGACGCGACAAACCGTTCCTTCCCATTGCTTGTTTCTTTGGGCGGATATTTCCTCTTGCGCCTGCAATAAGCGATTAAAATGCTCTAATTTTTCCGGATAAGGAATCTGATTTGGCATAGAGTAGGCCGGTGTTCCCTTTCGGGGTGAAAAGATAAAGGAGAACAGCATTTCATATTGCACTTCACGAATTAAAGACAGTGTCTGTTCAAAATCCTCATCGGTTTCACCCGGAAAACCCACAATAATATCACTCGTGAATGTAATATCCGGCATAACCTGCTTTGCGTATGCAATCGTTTCCAGATATTGTTCCCGTGTATACTTGCGATTCATGGCCTCCAGAATGGAATTGCTGCCGGATTGGACAGGAAGATGCAGGTGTTTGCATACCTTTTCACAGCTCGCCATAACATCCAACAAGCGATGGGTAATATCTTTGGGATGGGATGTCATAAATTTAATGCGGAAATCACCTTCAATTTGATTGACCGTCGCTAATAATGACGCAAAATCCATTCCGTTTTGATTATCTTTTCCGTAAGAATTTACATTCTGACCCAACAGAATAATTTCACGGCATCCGGAGTTGGCCAATTCCTTAATTTCATCCAAGATGGGTTGCGGCTCACGGCTGCGTTCCCGCCCTCGCACATACGGAACAATGCAATACGAGCAAAAGTTATTGCAGCCCGACATAATGGTGACATAGGCGGAAAAACTATTTGTCCGCGCTTGCGGTAACCCCTCAGCGATTCTGCCCGGTTCATCCTGCGTATCCACCACATTTTTTTCGCCAGATAAATGACGATACATCAATTCCGGCAAGCGATATATGGCATGAGGACCAAACAATAAATTTACATGACGATATTTTTTCTGAATAATCTCGCTCACGTGGGATTGTTGAGCCATGCATCCGCACATGCCAATAATAACATGGGGGGCTTTTTCTTTTATTTTTTTAAGAATACCAAGGTTACCGTACACCCGATCTTCCGCATGCTCACGCACAGCGCAGGTGTTGATAAAAAGCAAATCGGCATCTTCCCGTTCCGAAGAGGATTCAAATCCCATCTGCAATAGCATACCCATGATTCGTTCAGAGTCATTCTCATTTTGTTGACAACCGAATGTATCAATATGCGCACGCAAGGGGCGACCTAGTCCCAATTCACGATCATGAATCATTTCTCGAACTTTTGAGATATAATCCTGCTGTTGTTGCATTTCTTGTTCGGTTACCTTATTGCTCTGTATCATTAAGTTAACTCCTAGGATAATCTTATTAGTTTATTCTAACATTTTTTTCTGTTAAAGTAAAGAACAAAAAACAAAGACGAACGATGTTTTCCGTTCGTCTGAATTATTATATTTG
>JAZKZU010000239.1:0-1344 GCA_045612825.1 Eubacteriales bacterium | reverse complement strand
AGCCCGCTTGGCCTCCGACTTGGGCAATACAATAAAGGCGGCCAGCGCAAACCCCGCCACGCACTCAAAGGCCAAGGAACACAGCCGTTTGAAATTGAGGTCGGGCCAGCCCTTGGTCAGCACCCGCACAAAAAAGTAAATAACAACGAAAACGACTTCGGCAACGAAGAAATAATAGTTGGTTAAGGCGTTCAAAAAGACGGCAAAACAGAGAAAACCCTTCTTGTTTTCGCTCAAAAGCTTCTCTAAACCAATCAAAATCAGCGGGAAAAAGGCGATAATATCGTGAAAATGATTGAAAAATATGTTATAAAAACAGAATCCCGAGAAGGCATACAGCAGGGATCCGATAAAAGCGTTGTTCTTTTTCTTCAAAAACCGCTTCAAAAACCCGTAGGCCGTGGTGGCCGCCACCGCCGTTTTGAGCACGATCAAAAAGGGGATCGACCCCGCCACCCAATCCATAGGCAGTAAAAGGGTTAGCCAGAAAAAGGGCGACCCGATCAGATAAAAGGCGTACGACCCGATGAAATTGGAGCCCAGATCGGTGTTCCAGTTCCACGACAATTCGCCGTTGCGGATGGATTCATTGGCCTCGATATAAAAGGGAATCTGCTGGCAGTTGTAGTCCCCGATGTAGATAAAGTGGCCGCCGTCCATCAGCACGAAGGGGAGCATAATGGCCAGCATCAGCACAAAGGAACAGAGAAATACCGTCAGGTATTGTTGCCACGGCTTTTTTGCGGTTAAGGAGAGTCGTTTCATAGCCATGCCTCCGCCCGAGCGAGGGCACAAATGGTTTTGGCGTCGTTAATTTCTCCGTTTTTGCACATCTCCATTACCTTGGTTTTGGGGAGTTTGACAACATCCAGAAACTCATCTTCGTCGGGGTGGGTGTGGGTAAAAGTCAGGTCCTTAGCCAGATACAGATGGATTTTTTCCGAGCAGTAGCCGCAGGTGGGAATGATATAGCCAAGGTCTTGCCAAGTGGCGGCCACGGCGCCGACCTCTTCTTCCAGTTCCCGACGGATGGCCGAGAAGGGTTCCTCGCCCTCCTCCAGTTTGCCTGCGGGGATTTCCCACATTTCGCATTCGAGGGCGTAGCGGTACTGCCTGACCAAGAAGATTTCGTCCTGCACGGTCACGGCCACCACGGCCACGCCGCCCCGATGCTCTACGATCTTCCGCATCGATTCCTGCCCGTTGGGGCAGAGCACACGGTCGTGCTTGACGTGTATGACCCGTCCGTTAAATACCGTTTGGGTTGCTAAGGTTTTTTCTGTTTTATCCATAAATATCGCCATCCCTTCATACTCTTTATGGGGTGATCTGATGAATTCGATA
>JAZKZU010000238.1:0-2113 GCA_045612825.1 Eubacteriales bacterium | reverse complement strand
ACGTCCGCCGCTTTAATAAACGCCAACAGCCCCCATGCACACAGCATGCTCGACCCGCCGTTGGACACGAACGGAAAAGTTACGCCCGTTAGGGGCAGAATATCGACGCTGCCGCATACGTTGAGCAAGGTTTGCACCAGCATCATACATACTGCTGCACAGGAGGCTATGGTATAGAAGGTTGACCGCCCGCCCGATGCCTGTTTAAAGGTGGATACCGCCATCAGCACGAGGATGGACACGGCACACACGGCCACCAAGATGCCCCACTCCTCGCAGAGCATACCAAACACCAAATCGGTGTCTGCCGCCGCCACGTACCGCAGCCAGCCCCGACCGATTCCCAAACCAAGAACGCCGCCCGATGCCGCACAGGCCAGTACCCGTGTTTGCTGATACCCTAACGAGTCGGCGTACGTCCACACGTTTCGCCACGCCTTAAAGCGATTGAGTACATACGGGCGGAATTTGAGCACCATCAAGGCGGCCAAGCCCGCCGATGCCGTACCCAGCACCACGGCCGACAACTGTCCCGACCGCAAAAAGGCTACCGCCAAGAAGGTGACAAAAAAGATCAAGGCCGTACCGAAATCGTTCATCAGCGCCAATAGCCCGACACATATACCGCTAAAAAGAATATATAACAAGAGGTTACGCTTGGTCAGCAACCGATCCAAGGTTGCCGCTCCCGCATAGACAAAACAGATCTTGCTCAGCTCCGAGGGTTGAATGGACATACCCCCGATAAACAGCCAGTTGCGCGCGCCGTTGATGGTATCGGCAAAAAGGAAGGTAAGCAACAACAACCCGATACCAACCGCCGACATCACCCAGCGCATCACCTGCGAACGTTTCAGATCCCGCAGACACCAGCCGATAAACAGGAACAGCAGTACGCCCATCACGAAGGCCGCAAACTGCTTAAGCAGGCTATACGGCGCCGCGCTTGCCGCCGTACAAAAGCCGAGGTTTACCAGCAAAAAAGCCAGACTTTCAATTTCAAAGCCACGCCGGCGTATCGCACGCATCAGCCCGTAATAGCCCCACATGACCGCATGAATACCGCCAAACACGGTGAGCAACAAATAGGGATTGACACGGGTATTCACCAACAACGCCAGCAGGCACAGCAATGAAAACAAGCTTAAAAAGATTTGAGTAATGAGCGGCGAGACCAGTTCCGACGATTCTTGGGGTGCCTGACAATCATCCATTACCTCGGTTGCCGTGGGCGCCACTAAGGTTAACTCCACGCCGCCAATGGTAATCCGATCTCCGAATTTTACCTGTTTTTGTTTTTGGATCAGTTTCCCATTCACCAGCACGCCGCCCTTGGACTCGGTATCGAAAATATACCAGACGCCCTTCTGCCGACGAGTTAACACGGCATGCTGACGGGACACTTCCGGAAAATTGACACGCACATCGGCACTACGGGAACGTCCCAACAAATTCTCCCAATGCCGCAGGGGCACATAGGTATCGTTGGGGAACTTCAGATAGCCCCACAATTCTTGATTTTTCCCTCGCAATAAGGAGTAGGCGCACCGCCCGACTATAAAAATCAGCACAACAGGCATGACCCAGCGCAGTATGCCGTTGAGGGTATCGGCAAAGGCTGGGTTAATTGACAAATATGCATCCTCCGACGAGAATACCGCCATGATCCAGTTGTACATATCTCGTATATTCATATTGTTATTATACCATGTTTTTCTGTCCGGCGCAATCCCATCTGTTTTTTCCAAAGAAATTGCGTATTTACAACAAAAAAGATATATGCTATAATGATTGTGCGACACAAACGAATATTTTCTGGATTTGGTGTGCATTTTTATTTAGGTAAAAATGCATGCTCATTTTGCAAACCAATTTCAGAAATGCAAGTTTGTGTCGCAGCAAGCGGAGCTATGCATTTTTCGTGCGCAGTTTCGACTGCGCACTTTTTATGTTAGGGAGGAAAAATGGACATTATCTTGGATATTTTACTTAACATATTGCTAACCGGATGCGCATACATGGCTTTCCCTCTTATTTGTTTAGGGGTAAATCACGGTAAATTTGCAAAGAAAAAAGCAAGAAAAATCACACTATGGAATTCAATTGTCTTGGG
>JAZKZU010000237.1:0-3741 GCA_045612825.1 Eubacteriales bacterium | reverse complement strand
ACCTCGTTTCGAGATCTCCTTAGGGTTTTTTGAGCACTTTCTTTCTCGTGGCGAGCCCGTGGGCTCCAACACTGGTACCACTTCTCGGCATCCTCATCTTCGCCACCTCTTTCTTTAGGGGTTATTTTTCTTTTCTTACTCTCTCTTTCTGGTTTTATTATAACCGAGGTTTTGGTATTTGTCAATACCTTTTTTGTAATTTCTTATAGTTTTTTTCAACTTTTCATTATTAAATCGTGTGTTATTTTGTCAAACAAAGAAAAAAGCCTGCAAATGCAGGCTTTTATTCTACGGAAACAGGGTCAAAATGGATCACATCAGCCGAAATCAGTTGGTAGGAAACGCCGTCTTTGGTTCCCTCAAAGGCACGTCCTTTCCCGCCGGCGTGCAGGTGGCCGTAGTAGCATTTTTTGATGCCGTATTTCGAGAGCACGTCGGAAAACAAGGTGCAGCTGCTCATCGGGGAGAGAGGCGGATAGTGCATAAACACGACCGGCTCGCCGCCCGTTTGCAAGGCTTCCTTGCAGCTGGCTTCCAGCCGCATGACCTCACGCCGCAACAGCTTATTATCCTGCGCCGAATCGCCGAAGATGTTCCAGCCGCGACTGCCGCAGACCGTTTTCTCTCCTACGGGATAGGCGTTATTAAACAGGAAATCGATGGTAGACAGGTCATGTTCTTCCAGCAGGGCGTGCAGTTTTTTCAGCGTACTCCACCAATAGTCGTGATTGCCTTTCATAAGCAACTTCTTGCCGGGCAGGCGATTGAGAAATTGCAGATCGGGCAGAGCTTCCTGCGCCGTCATGCCCCAAGATACATCGCCGGCAATGACTACGGTATCGGCATCGGTGATTTTGGCACGCCAGTTATTTTCCAGTTTTTCGACCGCATTTTCCCAGCGAGCGCCGAAGATATCCATCGGCTTATCCACGCCCAAGGACAAATGCAGATCGGCAATAGCAAAAAGTGACATAATTTCACCTGTATGTTTCCCACATCTTCCGCTCATACTAAAAGACGAAAGGATGTGTGATGTATGAGTTGTGATAAACCCAACTCCGGCGTATCCTGCGAAGTGGCCAACTGCCAGTACCATGACGGCAAAAGCCATTGCACCGCTTCCAAGATCAACGTCGGCCCCGGCTATGCATTCTCCAGCGCAGACACCGTTTGCGCCACCTTTAAGCCGGGCAAATAAAGAGAGGGGCAAAGCCCCTCTTTTTTATTTTACAAAATTCAGGAGCCGGTCGGCCATTTCGGTGCGGTCGATCACCTGCGGGAAGCGAACTTCCATGCTCTTGAGATTGCCCAGAGAGGCGGGACAGGCCACGCCGTAGCCCTTCTCCAGACGCTCCAGATTGACAAACTCGTCGGCATCGGGGGTTTCGCCCAAGGCACGCAACACGCTCGAAGCAAACTTAAAGGGCGAGGCGGTAGAGGCTACCAGCATGGGGTTCTTCCCATCGGCCTTACGGCAAGCGCCGAGTGCCACGGCGGTATGGGTATCGCAGACGTACCCGTCCTTCTCCCACGTATCCTTGATGACGGCGCAAGTACCTTCCTCGTCAATGCTATCGCCGATAAAGAGTTTGGAAAGCTTGGCAAAGGCCTTTTCGGAAATGGCGTAGGTGCCAAAGTCCTTCAGTTCTTCCATCAAGTCGGCCACGGCCTGACAGTTACCGTCATACAGATACCACAGCATACGCTCCAGATTCGAGGAGATGAGAATATCCATCGAGGGGGAGATGGTGGCGTGGAATCCACGGTTCTTATTATAGATGCCGGTGTTGATAAACTCGGTCAGCACATCGTTAGCGTTGGAGGCGCAGACAAATTTCTCAATGGGCAGGCCCATACGGGAGGCCATGTAGGCGGCCAGAATGTTACCGAAGTTGCCGGTAGGCACACACACGTCGATCTTATCGCCCATCTGAATATGACCGGCCGAGACCAGTTTCAGATAACCGTGGATATAATAGACAATCTGAGGAAGCAGACGGCCGAAGTTAATGGAGTTGGCGCTGGAGAGGAAGCATTTCTTCTCGTTAAGCATCGCACGCATCTGTTCATCGGCAAAGATGGTCTTAACCCCGCTCTGAGCATCGTCGAAGTTGCCGACGATACCGCAGGAGGCCACATTGCCGCCCTTTTGGGTGATCATCTGCAATTTCTGCATATCGCTCACGCCGTCGCTGGGATAGAATACCAAAATTTTGGTACTATCGGCATCGCAGAAGCCTTCCAGCGCCGCCTTACCGGTATCGCCCGAGGTGGCGACCAGAATCACCGCCGTGCGATCTTCCTTCTGCTTTTTGAGGGAAACCGAGAGCAGGTGGGGCAGCATCTGCAGCGCCATATCCTTAAAGGCGCAGGTGGGGCCGTGCCACAGTTCCAAAATGTGCTTACCCGATTTGAGGGTATGGATGGGGGCCGGATCTTCGCCGCCGAACTTGGCCGACGTGTAGGCGTTATTTACGCAAAAGGAGATCTCCTCATCGGTAAAGTCGGACAGATACAAGCGCAATACCTTTTCGGCCGTTTCCTTATACGACAGGCCGAGCAGACTGCGCATATCGCAAGCCGGAATCGTTTCGGGTACATACAAACCGCCGTCGGGCGCCAAGCCGCGCAGGATCGCCGCACTGGCCGAAACGGCAGGACTGTTACCACGTGTGCTGATAAAATTCATTGTGTTTCACCTCAGATAGTTTTTCATATATTCCATAGCATTATTAAAAAATACTTGGTTAGCAAATGTTTCCCCGAACTCCTGCATAAGTTTTGCATGAAGTTTCGGCAGATCCTGCACGCCGCTCACGCCATCGGGCAGGGACGACACGCCGTCAAAATCACAGCCCAGCGCCAAGGGACAATCCTTCATGGCACGTATGTGAGGCAGGATATCCTCGCCCACAAAGGGCGGATACAGATTGATTCCGATGAGCCCCAATTTCTTTCGCGCCTGCGCCGTTAAATTGCGCACGTGATCGCACACCTCAAAGGCGTTGGAATGGGAAGCGATCATAGGGCCTTGGTAATATTCGGTAATTTCCGAAAAGCTCTGACGGTTGGCATGGGACAGATCGACAATCATGTTACGTTCCGCCATACAATCGAGCGCCGCACGGCCGAATTCGGTCAACCCCCCGTCATCGGGGACGCCGCAGGCCAGTTCGTTGGGCCCGTTCCACGTAACGGTTACGATGCGTACGCCCATCTCATGCAAGGCCTTGATGTTCTCGACCTTACCGTCGAAAGCGCCGCCGCCCTCGATCCCTAAAATGGCCGCTACACGGCCGCTCTCATGCGCCGCTACGATTTCATCATAGGCGCAGCAAAGGGCGACACGGTCTTGGTTTTTGGCGATTTCACGCTTGAAATTTTCAATGACACGGCAGGCGTTGTCAAAGCGTGCCTTTCCGCTCAGCGTATCCGGCGTCCAGACGGCAAAGACCTGCGCCGCCTTTTGATAGGCACAAAGCCGATCCAAGTCGATATGTAAATCATTTTTGCACAGCGAGCAATTTTGCACTACCAGCTCGTGGGCGGTATCGCAGTGCAGATCAAAGAGTGAAAGCATTTTCGATCCATTCATGCTGAGTAATCGTGCCTCCCATGGCCGTAATGGCTACCACGTCAAAGCGGGGCTGGCGGGCGGACGGATGCTGTTGCAGATAGCACATGGCGGTATGGATGATGCGCTGTTGTTTCTGCCATGTTACTGCCTCGCTTGGGCGATAG
>JAZKZU010000236.1:0-6054 GCA_045612825.1 Eubacteriales bacterium | reverse complement strand
TTAAACTGCTGGAACACCATCCCCATCTTCTGCCGATGGCGGTTGATGTTGGTGCGCACATCGGTAATGTCCACACCCTCGAAGAGGATCTGTCCGTCGGTTGGCATCTCCAACAGGTTGAGCGACCGCAAGAAGGTACTCTTACCACTACCCGACGGGCCGATGATGACCACCACTTCCCCTCGGTTTACCGTCAGATCAATGCCGTCCAGCGCCTTGATCTGCCCGCCTTTGTAATGCTTTTTCAGCCCCGTTACTTCAATAATCTTATCGCTCACTCTTGTTCAGCCTCCTCTCCAGCCGACGCACCAACGCCGTCAGCACAATGACCAGCACCAAATAAATCAGCGCTACCGCAATCAGCGGCATAAAGGCCGAAAAGGTACGTCCACGAATCATGTCGCCCGCCTTGGTCAGGTCAACAACGCCCACGTACCCCGCAACCGAGGTCTCCTTGAGCAGTACGATAAACTCGTTACACAAGGTCGGCAACACGTTCTTAAATGCCTGCGGAATGATGATGTGAGTCATCGTCTGCACGTAGTTAAAGCCCAGCGACCGCCCCGCCTCAAACTGCCCCGCATCAATCGAGGTAATACCGGCACGGAAGATCTCGGCCACGTATGCGCCCGAGTTGATACCAAAAGCAATAATGGCAATCAGTATGCCGTTGCGGGAGAAAGAGAAGATGACGAAATAGAAAATCATCAACTGCACCACCACAGGCGTACCCCGCACCACCGCTAAATAGACGTTGCAAATGCCGTTGGCCACTCGCATCAAAAACCAGCCAAACCCGCCCTTGCGCGCCATGTCCTCATGGTTCTTGTCGAAGGTCGAGCGCACCGCCGCCACAATCACACCGATCACCAAGCCGATCAGCAGGGCAAAAAAGGTGATCTGCAAGGTAGCGCCCAAGCCCTTTAGGAGGGAGCGCCAGCGATCGGACGCTATGAAGTTTAAGTGAAAATCGGCCGCAAAATCCGCCCACCAGGCCGAAAACCAAGCCTTAATCTGTTCCATGATAGTTCCTTTCCTAAAACAGCGAAAAAGTAGGGTGCCTGCAAAGGCACCCCACCTTCATTGTGTAAACTTATTCGGCCTTGATGTAGGAATCAATGATGGCCTGCAAGGTACCGTCAGCCTTCATCTCAGCCAGAGCGGCGTTGATCTTGGCCAGCAGGTCGGTATTCTCCTTGTTGATGGCGATGGCATAGTCCTCAACCGCCCACTCGGCATCGAGAATGGACAGACCCTTGCCTTCATTCGCCGCCACAAAGGACTTGGCAGGCTCTTTGTCGATGATCACGGCATCTACCTGACCGTTGATCAGAGCGGTAACCGCATCAGCACCGTTGGGGAAAGCGGTAACGTGATCTTCGCCGTAACCGCCGTTCTCTACCGAATCACCGGCATAGATATGTCCGGTCGTATCCTGCTGCACACCGATCATGATGTCAGCACCGGCCAGATCGTCAAGCGTGGCAACCTTGCCGCCCTCTTTGACGATAACGACCTGTACGCCCGTGGCATAGGAATCGGAGAAGTTAACCTGCTGCTTACGCTCCTCGGTCACCGTCATACCGGCTACACCAATATCAAACTTCTTGGTTTCAACACCGCCGACAATCGTACCGAACTCGACGTTCTCGATGACCAGCTCCATGCCCAGCTTCTCGGCCAGCTTCTGCGCCATCTCAATGTCAATACCCTTGTACTGATCGCCCTCCATGAACTCGTAGGGCGGGAAGTTGGCGTTGGTCGCCATAACCAGTTCCGGCTTGCCGTCATTCTCAGAAGCACCGCCGCCGCAACCAACAACCGTCAGCAGCATCATCGCTGCCAGAATCATTGCTAAAATCTTTTTCATCACAAAACACTCCTTTTGTTTTTGTATGGTAAGTGAATTATAATACATTTTATGCAGGCCGTCAAGCCCTTTTTGCAAATTTTTTGCAAAAATATTCGTATATTTATGCAAAAACGGAGAAGCACTCGGCTTCTCCGTATCTTTTTACTTGCTGCTCATGCATTCTTTGCATATACCGCGGGCCAACAGCTCCCGATCGGCTACCTCAATACCCGTCTGCTGGCGGATCATATCGTCCAGCCATCCGAACAAGGGCAACTCCACGTCACAGAGCTTGCCGCAGTTGTTGCATACTACGTGGGAGTGGCGGGGCTTGTACCCCTCGAAATACTCCTTGCCGTCAAAGTACAGCATGGAAAGCATATCGTTCTCCACCATCGTGTTCAGATTGCGGTAAACGGTACCCAAACTGATGTTGGGCATACTCTTGCGAACCTCCTGATAAATCTCATTGGCCGTCAAGTGCCCATCAAACTCAGAAACGGTGCGCCGTATCAATTCTCGTTGTCTTGAATAGTTCATAGTTAAGCTCCTTATGTTATTGCGGCGCCTCAAGCGCATAAGGGGTCGTGCATTGGCTATTATATAACTATTCAAGGTCGTCTGTCAACCACTATTTTCAATATTTAAGTCGATTATTGATACTTTTTATCGTTTTCTCGTCAATTTTGAGTTTCTTACGGTCGTAAGTATACAATCCGTTTAATTCATCCTCCACGTCCGTCAACTGCGTGTATACTGCCGCCGAAAGCCCCTGCGCCATCTGCGGGATGATCTGCTGCTCGTACAAACGGGCATAGGCCGCCGTCAATTCCTCCTCGTTCTTGTAGCCGCGGTAGCCAAATCCCCGCTCGCCCCAGGTGTGTCCCTCAACCGAAAGGGCATACCCGCCAAACTCGGTCACGGCGCTCACCCGCCCATCACTCTTGATGGCCACCTTGGAAAAATAAATGTGGCGGCTGTTGATATCCCCCAGCCCTTGGTCAAACCACCCGCTGGCATGGTCGATCGGTCGGGTATCATCAGCCTTTCTCAACCGCTTACAGATGCGGGCAGCATCAAACTGCCCCCACCCCTCGTTAAAGGGCACCCACAACACCACGCTCGGGCTATTATATAATAAGGAAACCAAATCCAGCATCTCCCGCTCGGCAAAGGCACGCCCCTGCGCATCGGTGCGCCCGAAAAAGGCATAGTTGTTATCCTTCTTATAGCGCAACCCCGCCGTCGGCAAGGCCGCAAACTTCAGGGTGTCCACAGGCTTGGTGCACCCGCAGGGCATATCCTGCCACACCATCAGCCCCAGCCGATCGCAATGATAGTACCAGCGCAGCGGCTCGACCTTGATGTGCTTGCGTAGCATATTAAAGCCTAAGCGTTTCACCGCCTCCAGCTCCTCCACCATCGCCTGCTCACTCGGCGGCGTATACAGCCCGTCGGGCCAGTACCCCTGATCGAGTAACCCGTTATGAAAAATGGGCCGATCATTTAAGAATAAACGGGGAACCCCCAGATTATCCTTGGCTACGTGGGTCTTTCGCATCCCGAAATAACTCTCAACCCGATCCACCTCGGCCGACAGTTTTATATTATATAGGAAAGGATCGTCGGGACTCCACGCCCGAAAATCGGGAATCTCCAGCACCGTACTGCCGATGGCCGCCCCTTTGGCCACCACCGTCTCCCCGTCCAGAATCTCTACGTATACGGGGCTACCCAGCGCCGTTTCCACGTCCAGCCGCACCGCCCCAATGTCGTACAACGGGGTAATGCGCACCGATTGGATATAGTCGGTCGGCACACTCTCGCACCACACCGTGCCCCAAATGCCCGACTGGGGCGTGTACCAGATCCCGCCCCGCTTGTGCCGTTGTTTGCCCGTCGAATAGTAGGAGGTGTCGGCAAAATCCCGCACCTGCACCACCAATTCATTAACTTCCTCCAAAGCCTCGGTCACGTCAAAAACGAAGGGCAAATACCCGCCCTCGTGCGACCCGACCGCCTGCCCGTTGAGATACACCGTACAGCATTGATCCACCGCCCCGAAATGGAGCAACAGCCGATCCTGCATAAACTTATCGGGCAAGGTAAAGGTGCGCCGATACCACAGCGTCTGCTCAGGGCTCAGGATGCGCTCCACCCCCGATAAGGGCGCCTCGGGTGAAAAGGGCACCAAAATCTCTCCGTCGTAATAGGCAGGCCGATCCCCGTCGGTAATGGCGTATTCCCATGTCCCGTTTAAGCACAGAAAACTCTCCCGCCGCAACTGCGGGCGGGGATACTCGCTGTGCGGAATCGCCCCCACTTCATAATCGGTGTATAAGTTATTTGCCATTTTTCGCTCTCCTGACCATAAAGAATACCGGCACCGCCAGCAACCCCATACAGATGGCCGCCGCAAGGAAAATGGACGGCGTCGGCACCTGCTTGACCACACCCAGATCGATGTAGGTTTCCCCACTGCCCCGAATGACCGCCGCCCCGATATAGGGCCCCGTCACCATCGGAATGAGCACGTAGAAAATCATGCGGATGCCTTGGAATAGGCCCGCCTTGCCCTTGGGCGTGGCATCCCGCACCATGGCGTTTCCTACCGCCGTCAGCGCCAAATACCCCGCCATCATCACAATGCCCGCCAGCACAACCGCCCAGAAACGGCGTGTCACGTACATCAAAAGCATACCCACCGTCAGCACGCCCGCCGACCCGATCAAAAAGGGCAACCGCCCGATCTTATCCATCAGCCGTCCCGCCACAATGCTGCCCACACTGGCCACAATCAGCACAACCCCCAGCGCCAGCGCATAATTATCAAACTTCAGATAGTTTTGCATATAAATAATCAGATACGGATAGTGTACCTGCATCGCAATCGAGAAAACGGCAAAAGCCGCCAACGCCAAGTACAAATCCACGTTCTCCCGTATCACCGAAGGCCGAAATCCGTAGAGTAAATCGGAAAAATAAGAATCATTCCTATTTGGCTTAGCCTCGCCCTCCAGAATCAGGAAAAACCCGAGGATGCCAACCGCCACCGTCAGCAACCCGAAAATGAGGAAAAACTCCTTCCACCGCCCCTGCTGGGTCAGAAAATCGAACCCGCCAAAAACAATGAGCATCGACAACAAGGGCAGTACCGACAGTACCCCCTCGGTCTTGCCGCGGGATGCGGGCGAAATGCGGTCGGTGATGTAGGCGTTAAGCGCCGCATCGTTGGCCGACGATCCGAAAAAGGTCATCACACAATCCAAAATGATAACGAGAATCGAGCCGACCAAGCCCACCGAAGCAGCAGGAATGATGGCCGACAGGTTCTCCACCGATAAAAAGGCAAAGGCGCACACGGTCAAGCCCCAAAGGATATAGCCGCCGCACATGAACCTCTTGCGCCGCCCCACTCGGTCGGACAAGGCGCCCATGAGCAGCGTGGTCACGGTGGCCGTCGCCGCCGAAGCCGCCACCATCGTGGCAATCAGCCCCGACGAGGCGTGAAATACATTGTAAATGAATACGTTAAAATACATATTTTCGAGCGTCCAGGCCAACTGCCCGACCAACCCGAACACCACAAGGATGATCCAAATCCTCGCTCCGATTTTCTCCTTCTTCATACGCAAAACCGCTGAAATATCTTCAGCAACTTCTCCTTATCTTCTCCATTGTCCAGCAATGGGTTATATTCTACGCAATCAAAACTGCTCAGCCGCCCGCTCCCAATCCAGCGGGTCAACAGCCGCTCCGTTACGGCAAAGGACAGGCCGTTCGGCATCCGATACCCCGTCGAGGGAAATTCCTTTCCGTCCATCACGTCCACGTCAAAGGACAGATGAATGTACTTGCCCGCCGTCCGTTCCAGTATCGCATCCGCAACGCCGTCGGGATCGGCCGCCACCTGCTCAGGGCTAAAGAGGGTCACCCCCTGCTCCTTGAGCGTCGGCCACTCCCCCTCGTCAATCGAGCGTGCGCCTACGATATAGGTATTTTCTCCGTAAAGGTGAATTTTATGTTGGCCCACCGTCAATTTGTCATGGCAAAGCCCCATCGCCGCCGCCAGCGGCATCCCATGGATATAGCCGCTCTCGGTCGTTTTCTCGGTGTTGATGTCGGCATGCCCGTCCAGATAGATCACCGCCACGTTCTCCGCCCCCACCCGATCGGCAAGCGCCGCAATGGACGCCATCGCC
>JAZKZU010000235.1:0-3695 GCA_045612825.1 Eubacteriales bacterium | reverse complement strand
AGTGTCGTGCGTTGGGAAAAGACTACCCGTCCCTTCCTGCGCAACTGCGAATTCCTGTGGCAGGAGGGTCATACCATGCACGCCACCAAGGAAGAAGCCATTGCCGAGACCGAGCAGATGCTCAATATTTATGCCGACTTTGCCGAAAAGAGTCTGGCCATCCCCGTAGTCAAGGGCCGTAAGACCGAGAGCGAGAAATTCGCAGGTGCCGAGGCTACCTATACCATCGAGGCGCTCATGCACGACGGCAAGGCGCTTCAGTCGGGCACTTCGCATTTCTTTGGCGATGGCTTTGCCCGTGCCTTTGACATTACCTATTCGGATAAGGAAAATAAACAGCAGTATCCGTTCCAGACCTCTTGGGGTGTGTCCACCCGTATCATCGGCGCCATTATCATGACTCATGGTGACGACAACGGTCTGGTTCTGCCTCCCGCCGTGGCCCCCATTCAGGTGGTGGTCATTCCCGTCGCCCAGCATAAAGAGGGCGTACTGGATAAGGCGTATGAACTGCTGGGCACCCTCAAGGCCGCCGGCATCCGTGCCAAGATCGACGATAGCGACAACTCGACCGGCTGGAAGTTCTCCGAGTATGAGATGAAGGGCGTGCCCCTGCGTCTGGAGATCGGGCCGAGAGATATGGAGCAGGATCAGTGTGTCATCGTGCGGCGTGACAATCGGGAAAAGACGATTGTGCCTTTGTCTGAGTTGACCACCGCCGTGCCTCAGTTGCTCGAGGCTCTGCATGAGGGGCTGTATACGGCCGCCAAGGAGCGTACCGAGCGCATGACCTATGATGCCCATTCGATGGAAGAACTCAAAGATATTGCCGCCAATAAGCCGGGCTTTATCCGTGCTATGTGGTGCGGCGATGCCGAGTGCGAGAAGAAACTCAAGGACGAGGCGGGTGTATCCTCCCGTTGCATGCCTTTTGATGGCGAGCCGATCGGCGATACCTGTGTATGCTGCGGCAAAAAGGCCAAGGCGCTGACCTATTGGGGCAAGGCCTATTAAGGAGAGAAAGAATGAGTTATAAGAAGATCGGAACCAAGTGTGTGCAGGGCGGTTACCACCCGGGTAATGGTGAACCCCGCCAGGTGCCCATCATCCAGTCTACCACCTTTAAATATAATACCAGCGACGATATGGGAAAACTGTTCGATCTGGAGGCCAGCGGATATTTCTATTCCCGTCTGCAGAACCCCACCGTCGATACCGTTGCGGCTAAGATCTGTGAGATGGAGGGCGGTACGGCCGCTATGCTGACATCCTCGGGCATGCCCGCCTCCTTCCTTGCTGTTTTTAACCTCTGCTCGTGCGGCGACCATTTTGTGTCCTCGGCCACCATCTACGGCGGTACCTTCAATCTGTTCAACGTTACCTTAAAGCGGATGGGCATTGAGTGCACCTTCGTTTCGCCCGATGCTGATGAGGAGGAACTGGCCAAGGCCTTCCGTCCCAATACCAAACTGCTCTTTGGTGAAACGATTGCCAATCCTGCCCTGAAAGTGCTGGATATTGAGAAGTTTGCCCGTGTGGCTCATGCCCACGGCGTTCCGCTGATCATTGATAATACCTTCCCGACCCCTGTGAACTGCCGTCCCTTTGAGTTTGGTGCGGATATCGTGGTTCATGCCACCACCAAGTACATGGACGGTCACGGCAGTGCCGTCGGCGGCGCCATCGTCGATTCGGGTAAGTTTGATTGGACCAAATACCCCGAGAAGTTTGCCGGCCTGTGCACGCCCGATGAGAGTTATCATGGTGTAACCTATACCGAGCGTTTCGGCATCGAGGGCGCCTATATCACCAAGGCGACCGCGCAGCTGATGCGTGATCTTGGCGTGACGGCCGCCCCCATGAGCGCTTTCCTGCTCAATCTCGGCTTGGAGAGTCTGCACGTGCGTATGCGCCAGCATTGCGACAATGCTCTGGCGGTAGCCAAGTTCTTGGAATCGCATGAGAAGATTTCGTGGGTTAACTATCCGGCGTTGGAAAGTTCGCCCGATTATGAATTAACGCAAAAGTATCTGCCTAACGGTACCTGCGGCGTGGTTTCCTTTGGTGTCAAGGGCGGCCGTGAGGTGGCTAAGGCGTTCATGGGTCATCTGCAGATGATCGCCATTGAAACCCATGTGGCTGATGCCCGTTCCTGCTGTCTGCATCCGGCCACGGCGACCCATCGTCAGCTTTCCGATGCGGAACTGGTGGCCTGCGGCGTTGGGCCCGATCTGGTTCGTCTGTCCTGCGGCATTGAGGATGTGGAAGATCTGATTGCCGATATTGAGCAGGCGCTCGCTCAGGTGTAAGAGATGCCCATTAAGATTCCAAACGATCTGCCGGCGGTGCAGACTCTGCTCAACGAGAATATCTTTGCCATGACCGAGACCCGCGCCATCACGCAGGATATTCGTCCCCTAAAGATCGTGTTACTCAATTTGATGCCCAAGAAGATTGAAACCGAAACGCAGATCTGCCGCATTTTGGGGAATACCCCGTTGCAGATTGAGTTGACGCTCATCCACATGGCATCCCATGAATCGCATAATACGGCGCAGGAGCACCTGTTGGCCTTCTATAAAACCTTTGATGAGATCAAGGACGAGAAGTTCGACGGTATGATCATTACCGGCGCTCCCGTAGAATTAGTGCCCTTTGAACAGGTGGACTATTGGGAAGAACTCCAGACTATTATGGATTGGAGCGTGAAGAATGTCCATTCCACCCTGCACATCTGCTGGGGTGCGCAGGCGGGCCTGTATCACCATTACGGCATTGATAAGCACACGATGGACAAGAAACTGTTTGGCGTGTTTCCTCATACGGTGGACGCTCCTCGCTCGATGCTGATGCGTGGCTTTGACGATATCTTTTATGCGCCTCATTCTCGATATACCTATGTCAAGCGTGAGGATATCGATGCGGTAGAAGATCTGAAAATTCTGGCCTCCTCCGATCAGGCGGGCGTGCACATTGTAGGCAAAAAGGGCGGACGTCAGTTCTTTGTGATGGGCCACTCGGAGTACGATCCGCTCACCTTGGATGCCGAGTATCGGCGGGATGCGGCGGCCGGTTTGGGAACGGCCGTGCCGGAGAATTATTATCCCGATAACGACCCCAGCCGCGCGCCGATGGTGACTTGGCGAGGGCATGGCAGTTTGCTGTTTATCAACTGGCTAAACTACTTCGTTTACCAGTCCACACCCTACGATATTAAAGAAATACAGTAAAAAAGGAGCCAATTTTGGCTCCTTTTTCTTAGTTTTCCAGCTCGTTTTTTGCGGTTTTCAGTTGGTTTATAATGGAAATTTTCTGCGGGCAGGCCGATTCGCACTTGCCGCATCCAATACAATCGCTCGGCTTGCCGTGATTGCGAATGGCAAAGCCAAAGGAACGGCGAGCGCCGTCTAGGTTATTATAGACGGTCTTGATGTTGTAGGATTCAAAAATATCCGGAATATTGATGTTCATCGGGCAGCCCTTGACGCAATATTCACAGCCGGTGCAGGGAATTTTCGGCATCTCCGATAATTTCTTGGCGGCCTCAAAGACGGCCACGGTTTCCGCTTCGGTGAGCGGCGGGGTCTGCATAGTCTGCAGGTTGTCCTGCACTTGCTCTAAGGTAGACATACCGCTGAGCCCCGTGAGCACGCCCTCTAAGCCTGCGGCAAAACGGATGGCCCACGAGGAGAGGG
>JAZKZU010000234.1:0-3548 GCA_045612825.1 Eubacteriales bacterium | reverse complement strand
TGTCGGTTTACCCTTGAAACGGCTGAGCACCTCACAAATACCGTTATGGTTAAAGTCAGCCGTCAGATTGATGCCGATTAAACTGCCGAAAAAGGCCTTGAAATTGGAAATGCGCCCCGTCTTAACCAGGAAAAACAGATCGTCCATAATACCCGATTGATGAATGCGATATTTCTCCTGCTCCAGAAATGCGGCATTTTCTTCAAGGCTCAATCCCTCTTCACGCTTCAGGCAAGCCGTAACAACCAACAAGCCCAATGCCGTGGAATAACGGTGAGAGTCTACACAGATCACCTTGCGGTCGGGATATTTTTCCATGAGATCTTTACCTACGCTGACGCAATCGTTGTAGGTGGAAGATAGTCCCGAGGACAAGGTGAGGCAAAGTACGTCCTCTCCGGCGGCCAAATGCTTTTCAAAAATTTCCGTGATGGTTCCCATGGGACAGGCCGCGGTTTTGTAAAGGGGGGAATGGCTGTTCATGGAAGAGTAGTATTCGTTGGGAGAGATGATATTCCAATCCAGATCGGCAGATAGGGTGCGACCGTCAGGAAAATACATAACCCCAGGCAGATAATCTTTTATGCCAAAACGATCCCGCAGATCCCGCGTCAGATCGCAGGAACTGTCGGATATAATGGTGTACTTAGACATGAACGAACTCCTTAAAATATTATGAAACTATTAATAATATATTACCACACTTATCGCCTTATTTCAACAATATTCTTTCATTTTCGATTTTTTGTCAAAAAAGTAGTGCAAAAAGGAGAAAGGTCTGTTATAATTATTAAGATTACAATTGTGGAGGCTGCTATGTGGTGGATTCTCGGTGCGGTTTTGCTGATAATACTCGGTGGAGCTGCCTATATGTTGAAAATTACTCTGCCGATCGCCGATCGGGTTTATAAGGAACATCTGGTCAAAACCTCGCCCGATAAATGGGGGAGAGTCTGTTCGGCGCCCGATAACGAGGAACAGGTGGCCATGTGGGAAAACGGTTGCGCTTGGGCTGAGGAAAATAAGGGCTTTATGCAGGAAGTCGAAACCGAAAATGAAGGCCTGCATCTGTATGGTGAGTATTATCGATTCAACGATACCAACCGTTGCGCCATCATTCTGCCCGGCCGTGCCGAATGTCTGAAATATTCCTATTACTTCGCCCAAACCTATACCAAGGCCGGCTGGAATGTACTGTGTATCGATCCCAGAGCCCACGGGAAAAGCGACGGCACGTATAATACCATCGGTCAGGCCGAAAGCCGTGACCTGCTGGCGTGGGTAAAATTACTGGAAGAACAGTTTGGCATTTGCGAGATTTATCTGCATACCATTTGTGTCGGCACCTCTACGGCTATGATCGCCATGACCCGTAACGATTGTCCTGATTCCATTAAGGGGCTGGTGACAGAGGGGTGTTTTGTATCCTTTAGAGAAACCTTCCGTCAGCACATGATCGTGGATAAGCGCCCGCTTTTCCCTGTGCTGGATCTGGTGATGCATAATATCCGTAAACATACCGGAACCAATCTGCGCAAAACAGCGCCCATCCGCTTGGTAAAGAAACTTAAGCATCGGGTTCTGTTTATCTACGGCAAGCAGGATCTGTTTTCCATTCCGCCCATGAGCCGTAAACTGTTTCATGCCTGCGAAAGCAAGGATAAACAGATTCAGTGGTTCGATATCGGATGTCATTCTCATCTGCGTATCAACAATACGGAAGCCTACGATCAAGTAGTAGCGGAGTTTATCAATGGGTAAGAAGTACGCAATTTTTACAATGGATATGGAGGAATTCTCCGATACCGGATGCGTCAGAGAAAGCGGCTTTCCGGTAGAGGATGAAATGCTCGACGGGCTGGATGAATATATCCGCCTGCTCGATAGCCATAACATCAAGGCCACCTTGTTCACGGTATGCAATGCCGTGGAGTCGGTGAAAAATAAGATGCATCGGTATGTCGAGCGTGGGCATAAGATTGCATTGCATGGGTTCAACCATCAGGCTCCGTTAACCATGAGCAATCAACAGTTTCGGGAGAATATCCGGCATGCCAAGGAAACGTTGGAGGCCGAATTCGGGGTGGATATCCTCGGCTATCGTGCGCCCTTTTTCAGTATGGATAATGAACGGTTGGATATCTTGAAAGAACTGGGGTTCCAATACGATTCCAGTTGGATGGATTTTTCCCAGTTGCCACATGAGAAACAAATCGATATCAGCGATTATACCCGCATCCTGAAAAATGTCTTTGAGAAAAGCGGATTCTATGAATTCGGTATTTCCTGTCAGAAGATATTTAATCATAATTTCCCAATATCGGGCGGCGGCTATGTGCGGCTGGGGGTGTGGCCGTTTGTTCGCAGTCTGATCAATCGGTATATCGCCGATAACGATTATTATGTGTTTTATCTGCACCCCTTTGAACTGTCGAAGCACAAAGTACCGCAGATCAAAAATCTGAAACCGCACGATCAGTATTATTTAACACACGGCTTGCGTAACTATAAGGCCAAGATCAATATGATCATTGTCATGCTCAAAAAGATGGGCTTTGAATTTGTCACCTTTGAGGATTATCTGAAGATCGTGCCAACCATTGCCAGGTAAAGAAAGGCCAAAGAATGAAACGAGAACTGAAAAAACTGATTGCCGCCAATGTGGCCACCCTGCAGGCTTCTGTGCAGGACATGGCTTCGGTCTACGCTATTATATGCAGAAACGGCGAGCGTATATTTGCCGAATGCAGCGACGGATATCGCATCCGTAAGTATACCTACACCGATATTGCCACTATGGTAGAGCGTGTGTCGGCCGGTATTTATGCCAGCATCGGCGCTACCCATGGCTATGTCGGTCTGGAAATGGAAAACAGCATCGAGTGGATTGTGGCCTTTTGGGCGATTTTGCGCAGCGGGAACAAGCCGTTTCTGATCAACTGCCGCCATCCTAAGGCGTTGGCCGACCGGTTGCTTAAACAACTACAGGTGCAATACGTCATCGGCACTCAGCCAACGCAGTTAAACGCAACGTGGCTCGATTATGCTTCTTTGCAAAGCGAAGAATCCGTTGAGGCGGAGTTTGAAGATGAATTTGCCCTGTCTACCTCGGCTACATCCTTGCAGGCTAAAATCTGTATCTACCACGGCAAGCAGGTAGCGGCGCAGATATTGAACTCTCAGCGTATTGTGCGGGATTGCCACCGCATGGCCAACCACTATCACGGTTTTCTCAAGCAGTTGGCATTTTTGCCTTTTTATCATGTGTTTGGGCTGTTCGCCGTCTATTTTTGGTTTGCCTTTTTTGGGCGCACCTTCGTCTTTTTGCGGGACATGGCCCCCGATACCATATTGAAGACCTGCCGTAAACATGAAGTAACGCATATTTTTGCTGTGCCCATGTTGTGGCACACCATTGAGGATAAAATCAAAAAACAGCTGGAACAAAAGGGCGAAAAAACACAAAAGAAATTTGAAAAGGGCATGAAGATCAGCATGGCGTTGCAAAAAGCCATGCCCCATCTCGGCACGGTCATAGCCAAGAAACT
>JAZKZU010000233.1:0-5680 GCA_045612825.1 Eubacteriales bacterium | reverse complement strand
CAGCCTTCAATTCTTCAACCCTGACCAACTTCACCCTCCAGCCCCTCACCTATGAATTTTCCTGCGTGATGAACCAAGCTCTCGGTTACTATTATATCTACCCCGCCGCTTGGGCCGGCCGTGTCAGCGTCTACAACAACGCCGTCGACCGCACCATGTACTTCTACCACGTCGACCCCCAGACCAACCACAGCACCCTCCTCTTCTCCATCAGCCGCATCTCGCTGGCCGACTATAATAAGCGCACCAACACCGGCTCTTGGTATGAACTCCATCGGGAGGGCGAACAAATCTACGCCATCCACATCGCCGATACCCTCTCGGCCGATCTGAAACTGCTCATCGGCACCGTCAACGACTGCCGTAACCGTCTAATCCTGTATTAAGAAGGAGTGTAAGGATTTATGAGAAAGATTCTTGTTTTGGAAGACGAAGCTACCATCCGTGAGTTTGTCGTCATTAACCTAAAAAGGAGCGGCTACACGGTAGTCGAAGCCGCCTCGGGCGAGGAAGCGCTGAGTTTGCTTGGCGCCAACCCCGATATCGATATCGCCCTGTGCGATATCATGCTCCCCGGCATCGACGGCTTTGAGGTCGCCCGCACCATCCGCTCGGGCAACCAGCAGATCGGCATTATCCTGCTCACCGCCAAAACGCAGGAAACCGATAAGGTCACCGGCTTCATGTCGGGCGCCGACGATTATATCACCAAGCCCTTCTCCCCGTCGGAACTGCTCGCCCGCGTCGATGCCCTCTATCGCCGACTGTCCCTGTCCAGGCGTGACGAAGGCAAAACCTACACCTCAGGGCCTTTCACCGTCGATCTGGTGAGCCGTACCTGCACCAAGAACAACGTCCCGATCGATTTAACGCAGGTCGAGTTCCTGCTGATGAAAACCTTTATGGAAAATAAAAACGTCGCCCTCTCCCGTGCCATGTTGCTCGATAAGGTGTGGGGCGCCGGTCATTCGGGCGAGGAAAAAACGGTCGACGTCAATATGCGCAGACTTCGCATGAAGATTGAGGACGACCCCTCCGAGCCAACCTACATTACCACCCTCTGGGGCTTTGGCTATAAATGGTGTGAAGTGTAAATGAAGTGGAAATTACCGAAAATCACCAAGCGCTGGCTCTCCAGCGTCTTTGGTGTCATCCTGATTATTCTGACCGGCTTTGAGCTCACCTTAGGCGCCGTCATCTTCTCCTATTACCATAACTCGGCCGAAACCTACCTCAAAAACCGCTCGGAAAATCTGGTTACCTATTATAATTCCTATATCGCCCCCGCCGTCACCTCCCTCGATGCCGGCGCTCGCCGCATCTCCGAGGAGTTTTCCGACCTCTCGGCCGCCGAGATTCAGGTGCTCGATATGGACGGCCGTTGCCTGTATACCTCCATCGGCTACGCCATCGGCCACGAAACGGTCCATACCTCCGACTTTAAGTCGGCCGCCGCCGGTGTCACCACCGCTTACAGCGGCAAAAATACCGGCACGGGCGAGCGGATCATGTCCGTCGCCGCCCCCCTGCTGGATGCCGATGGGCAAACGGCCGGCGTCCTGCGTCTGGTCAGCTCCTTAGAGGCGGTCGACCGTCAGGCGTGGATCGTCATTGGCACCACCTTGGCCATCTGCCTGGGCATCATCCTCTTCGTCTTTATGACCAATTACTATTTCATATCGTCCATCGTCACCCCCCTCTCGGTCATTAGCGATACCGCCAACCGCATCGCCCAAGGCGATATGTCGGCCCGAATCAATGCCGAGTATCGGGACGAGGTGGGCGACCTGTGCAACTCCATCAACAACATGGCCTATGAGCTCTCCGAGTCCGACCGCATGAAAAACGACTTCATTTCCTCCGTTTCTCATGAACTGCGCACCCCCCTCACCGCCATTAAGGGCTGGTCGGAAACCCTCATGCTCTGCGACCCGAAACAGGATAAGGAAACCATCAACCGCGGCCTCACCGTCGTCAACGACGAGGTGTCCAGACTCTCCCACATGGTCGAAGAACTGCTCGACTTCTCCCGCCTGCAATCGGGCCGCCTGCGCCTAAGACTTGAACCGACCGACCTGTACGCCGAAATTACTCAGGTCACCCTCATTATGCGGGAGCACGCCGCAAAGGCGGGCATCACCATCCATTTCGACCTACCCGAGGATAGCAACACCGTCATCCTCGCCGATGCCGACCGCTTAAATCAAGTCTTTATCAACATCATCGATAATGCCATCAAGCACTCCGAGTCGGGCACCAACATCCGCATCTACGTCACCGAGGACGAGTCGTGGTTCCGCATCTTCGTCGAGGACGAGGGCGAGGGCATCCACGAGGACGACCTGCCCAAAATCAAGGAGCGCTTCTATAAGGGTATGTCCTCCAAGCGTGGCACGGGTCTGGGCCTTGCCGTGGCCGACGAGATTATGCACCTGCACGGCGGCGACCTCTTTATCGATTCCAAACTCGGCGAGGGCACGAAAGTGACCATCGCCCTACCAAAGGAGAACCAAGCATGAGCCAAGAACAGTCCTGCCTCCATCGCACCTCCATCGGCGGCCAAGCCATCATGGAAGGTGTCATGATGCGCGGCCCCGAAAAAACGGTCATCGCCGTCCGTAACCCCGAGGGCGAAATCGTCTTAGAACCCTTGAAAGATGAACGCAAATTCAAGAAACTGAAAAACATTCCTATTATTCGCGGCATCTTCAATTTTATCTCCTCCCTCACCACCGGCTTCGCCGCCATCGAGCGCAGTACCGAAATTGCGCTGACCGAGGAGGAGCAGCAGCCCGATAAGTTCGATCAGTGGTTGCTCGATCATTTCGGCGATAAAGGCACCAAGATCGTCACGGGTGTGACCATGTTCATTGGCATATTGCTGGCACTGGGTCTGTTCGTCTTTTTGCCCTACGGCGTCATGTGGGGCATCGAAAAGCTCACCGGCTGGGACAGCGGCACTTGGTTCTATCTCATCGAGGGCGTGGTGCGCATCCTCATCTTCGTCCTCTATATCGTTCTGGTGCGCCAGATGAAGGAGATCAAACGCCTGTTCGCCTATCATGGCGCTGAGCATAAAACCATCCATTGTTATGAACACGGCGAGGCACTCACCCCCGAGAACGCCAAGAAATATACCACCCTGCACAAGCGGTGCGGCACCAACTTCTTGGTCATCGTCATGATCATTTCCATTCTCCTGTTCTCCCTGATTCGTGTCGATCACCAGTTGCTTCGCATCGGGCTTCGCCTGCTCATGCTCCCCGTGGTGGCGGGCATCTCCTATGAGTTTATTAAACTGTTCGGGCGCTTCGATAACCGGTTCACCACCGCCCTGTCTTTCCCCGGCCTGATGTTGCAGAAACTCACCACCGCCGAGCCCGACGAGGGTCAGCTCGAGGTGGCCATCGCCTCCCTTACCGCCGTCATCCCCGAGAATAAGGATGAGGACAAATGGTAAACCAATTGCGCGCCGCCGGCGTGGAAGCCCCCGAACTGTGCGTTCGGTTTCTTGAGCAGGACGGCAAACTCACTCAGGAAAATATTAACCGCCTCATTGATGGCGAACCCATCCAATACGTCTTGGGCAACTGGGAATTTTACGGCATGACCCTTGCCATGCACCAAAACGTCCTCATCCCCCGCCCCGATACCGAAATTCTGGTCGATACCGCCATCGCCTTCCTAAAATCAAGAACGAATCCTACTTTTCTCGATTTGGGTTGCGGCAGCGGTGCGATCACCCTCTCGGTCATGAAGCATAGCGGGGCGCAGGGCACGGCTTTGGACAAAAATCCCGATGCCGTGAGCTTGACCAAGCAAAACGCAAATCTTAACCAATTACAGCCCACCGTGCTCTCGGGCGACCTGTTTGACCCGCCCGATCTGCCCCAATTCGATGCCATCCTGTCCAATCCCCCCTATCTGGACGAAAGGGATATGCAGGAACTCTCGGTTCAGGTGCAAAACGAGCCCGAAACGGCGCTCTTTGGCGGCGAGGACGGGCTGGACTATTACCGGTTTATCGCTCCCCACTATGCTCCCTATCTGAAAGCGGGCGGGGCGCTGATTTTTGAAATTGGGCACACACAGGCCGAGGCCGTGGCGGCGATCGTCGAAGCGGCGGGCTATGTTGATATACACATATACAAAGACTACGGCGGGAATGACCGTGTCGTATTTTGTCGGAGGAACGTATGAAAGAAGAATTTTCCAAACGCTTAACCCTGCTCCGCAAGGAGAAGAACATCACCCAGAAACAAGCCGCGCAGGATTTAGGCGTGTCCCAAGCCCTGCTGTCCCATTACGAAAAGGGAATTCGGGAGTGCGGGCTTGAATTTGTGGCAAAGGCTTGCGAATACTATCAGGTGTCGGCCGATTATCTGCTGGGGCTGTCGCAACTCACCGGCGGAGAAAAACTTTCGTCCGATCTGCCCGATCCCGTCGCCGAGCCGGCCGCCAATACGGGCGATCTGGCCTTGGGACTGGGACGGCGCATCGTCTTTAACGGCTTGGATCTGTTGTATCTGACGGCAGGGCAGGTCAACCGTGACTACATCCGCGCCCTCAATAATTATATGTACGTCAGCGTCTACAAGGCGTTTCGCACCCTGTACGATGCCAACCCCCGCAACGATCGCAACCTCTTTTTGGTCGATCCCGCCCTCGCGCCTTTCCATACCGAAGCGGCACTGGCCGAGCAGACGGCCAACATGAAAGCGGCCTTGGTCGCCAATGATGCGCCCGATCTGGGGCAAACCCATATCGAAAAGGAATACCCCAACCGTGCCGGCGGTATGCTCAATTTAATTAAAAATGCAGAAAATTTAATTAAACGCTGAATAAAAAAAGAAATACCTCTCACACTATCCGTGGGAGGTATTTTTTATGATACTTGACAGAATTGCCTTGATCCTCGCCATCGTCGGCGGGCTCAACTGGGGCAGTATCGGCATCTTTAATTTTGACTTTGTTTCGGCCCTGCTGGGTCAAAACACCATGCTGTCCCGTATCGTCTTTACCTTGGTCGGTCTGGCGGCCGTCTGGAGCATCTCGCTCCTCTTCCGCCAACGTGATCCCGTTGCCGACTAAAAAAGAGAGCCAATCGGCTCTCTTTTTTTAGTCAATTCTTCATGTGCTGCTAGGCACGCTTCATTTTTCATTTTTCATTATACTGATATTCCAACGAAAAATCCCAATTCTGATAAATATTATCACTTTCGGCTGTCGCCACCGTCGCCCGATACGAGGATAGGGGCTTGACGTCCACGATCACCCGTCCGTCCGATACCGTCATGATTTTCTCATAGGCTCCCGTCGCCAGATTGCCCCGATAGAGGTCTTGCCCGAAACTGACGTAGTACAGCGGCTCGGCCACAGCTATGCGCATCAGAGAAACGTCGGGAATGTCGAACAGTTTTTCCATCTCGCCGTCCCTCGTCACCAGCCACATCTCCCGCTCGGTATGCACCAGCACACCCCGTTGGGTCACGTCCTCCACCGCCGTCCAGTTCCCGTCGGGCAGTTGCCGGACGCAGACGCCCATCTGCTTGAGCTTATAGGTTTCGCTGGTCACGTACCACACCAAATGCGGCCCGTCATCGCAATCGTGAATCGAGCCGTCGGCATCGGTCATCACGTACCCCCATTGGGTATGGTTGGCCGCCGCCCGCTCCTGCGC
>JAZKZU010000232.1:0-2183 GCA_045612825.1 Eubacteriales bacterium | reverse complement strand
TTGAGAGGCAAAGCAGTAGGCGCAGTTGAGGTTGCAGGTGTGGGCAATATGTAGGCACAGGGCTTTGACTACCCCCGCCGTCTTGGCTTTGAGCATCCCCGCCTTGTCCTCA
This sequence comes from Eubacteriales bacterium, assembly GCA_045612825.1. Taxonomy (GTDB): domain Bacteria; phylum Bacillota; class Clostridia; order Oscillospirales; family UMGS1783; genus CAKSHC01. The sequence continues at coordinate 2,071 of JAZKZU010000232.1, read as the reverse complement.
AAGGTGTCGGGCGTGAACAGTTGCCCCGCCGCCTTCATGGCCGCAATCTCGTCGTAACATTCCCCGCCATCGGGCCAATCGGCCAAAATAGCCTCCCGACTCTCCGACTCAAACCGCCCGATGATGTCGTACGCCATCTCGTCCACGGCGTGCACCCCGCCCGAGCAGGTGTCAATGATGATGTTGTATCCGTTTAGCTTATATTGGTGTAGCATATATGTCCTCTCAGAGGTAATATTTTCATCACTTACGCTCCCCTTAGGAATAAGGGGAGCTGTCAGCGTTAGCTGACTGAGGGGATGGAAAAATGAATTTAGCCTTGTCCGGACAGGGCGGTTAGCCAATTCCATCCCCTCCGCCCATTCAGGACACCTCCCCTTGTTCGCAAGGGGAGGTATCACATCAAGGTTTCATGCCTGTATGGGTAATAACAAAAATGCCGCCGATTGGCGGCATTTTTTTACTCGTTGTCTTTCTTCTCGCAAGCCTGATTGGCAATGCCGCAGGAAGTCTTGCAGGCCGACTGGCAAGAGGTCTGGCACTCGCCGCAGCCACCGTTCTTAGCGCTCTCGCACAGATTGCGGGTAGCAATGGTAACAATATGCTTCATTTGATTATCCTCCACTCAATATTCTTTTCTTTATTATAGGGTATTTCCCATCAAATGTCAAGAAAAAGAACCGACCCAAAAGTCGGTTCTTTATTGGTTGTTAGTTGAACAAGTCTTCTACTGTTGCGATGCCGCGCAGGCCAAAGCCGATTGCTTCGCCGTTCGGTTCGCCGCTGAGGGTCAACTCCTCGGATACCTGCATACGCAAAATCTCAATTTCGGGGGTATTAAATTCCTTTTTCACAGAACCCCCTCCTTTATCAAACGTTCTTTCTTATATTGTATAAGAGTGAGTAACGTTTGCCAAGCGCTAATTTTGTATTTTTAGCAGGGAATATAGGTGCGGGCCTGTTTGAGATCGGCCAGCTCGCCCAAGGCGATCATCTGCGCCATCAGGTTGCCGATGGCCGTACCCTCGGTCGGTCCTGCCGTGACGGGAAGCCCCGTCGCCTGCTCGGTCAGAGCGTTTAGGTACTTATCCTGCGAGCCGCCGCCCACGATGTTGAGCCCCGTGAACTTGCGCCCCACCAAGGTTTCCAGATCGGCGATCGCCACCCGATAACACTCGGCCAGCGAACGGTAAATCACCCGTGCCCGATCGTTGCGATCCTTGGGAACGGCCAAGTTTCGCTCCCGACAGTAGGCATCGATGGCATCGCTCATGCAATCCGGCGCCATAAAGGCGGGATCGTTGATGTCCACAATCGAGTCAATCTCGGATGCCTGCGCCCAGCGCGCCGGTGCCGTAAAGTCCTTCTCGTTCTCGTCTTTTCGGAGATTCTGAAGCAACCACATGCCCATGATATTTTTCAGCAAGCGAATACTGCCGTAGCCGCCCTCGTTGGTAAAGCCCGAGCGGCGAGCCGCCTCGGTCAGAATCGGCGTCGGGTTCTCCAGCCCCAGCAAACTCCACGTGCCCGACGAGAGATACACGCTGTTCTCATCCTTGGCAGGCACGGCCATGTAGGCACTGCCCGTATCGTGGGTGGCGGGGAGAATCACGGTACAGTCAAACCCAATCGCATCCCGTGCCGCCTCGGTAAAGTTGCCTAAGATACTGCCGGGCGCTACGGGCTTTTGATTAAATAAACGGGTAGGAATGGAGAGCTTCTCCATCAAATCCCGATCCCAGTCGCCCGTCTTGGCATCGAGCAAGCCCGAGGTGGACGCGATGGTGTATTCATGCGCCGCCACCCCGCACAGCAGGTAACTTAAATAGCAGGGCATAAACAGCATCGTATCGGCATTCCCGGCCTCCTCGGCCATGAGCTGATAGATGGTGTTGTAGGGCTGATACTGAATCCCCGTGCGGGCGTATAGGGCATCTTCGCCCACCAGCGCACAGGCCTTTTCATGCATCCCGTCGGTACGGCTGTCCCGATAATGATACCCGCCGCCGCAGGCCTGCCCGTCCCTCAGCAGAACGTAGTCCACCCCCCACGTATCGATACCCACGCTCAC
>JAZKZU010000231.1:0-4446 GCA_045612825.1 Eubacteriales bacterium | reverse complement strand
GCGGCAACACCGGGGGTATAGGCAACGGAAAGATCATCTGCAGTAGCTACCGGCGCTTTGCTTTCGATAGAAAGTTTTCCTTTCCACTCTTTATGCTTCTCTAAAGCTAATTTCGCGTAATCCATGTTGCTCCCTCCTTAGTCAGCCAACACTGTCTTGCTCTTGATTCGATCGTAACTGGCATCCAGATGGCGGCGCATCAGTTCACACGCGGCGTCGGCATCCTTCTTCTCAACGGCGGCCAAAATACGACGGTGACCCTCCAGCGTCAAGGACTGGTCAGGATCGGCCTGCAAGGAAGCTTTCATCGTATAATGAAGCAAATCCGCAATTAAGGAAAGAATCTTGGTCATGGCGCTGTTATGTGTGGCACTTGCTAAAGCAAAATGGAAAGCCGTGTCTCCGTTGATGCCGGATAACCCGTCCTCGATCTCCTTTTCCATCTGCTCAACAGCCTTTTTAATAAATGTAATATCTTCGTCGGTGGCACGCTCTGCCGCAAGCTTGACCATAACCGGCTCTAAGATCTTTCTCGTTTCAATGATCTCATCAATCAGGCATTGATCCGAAGAAAAATAATTGGCGATAGGATCCAGCACGTGCTCAAGGGAATATTCCTTTACAAATGTACCACCACCTACCTGTGATTCAACAAGCCCCATAATCTCAAGAGATCGCAGCGCCTCACGAACGACGGTTCTACTTACTCCGAGCTGGCTTGCAATTTCGCGCTCCGGCGGAAGTTTCGAGCCCGGCCGATAATCTCCACGAAGAATCGAACGGGAAATCTGATCGATAACTTCACTGGACAGCCGGTTCTTCTTGACTGGTTGTAACATGGCTTTCTCCTTATTTCATAATATTACATTGTAATTATATCAACCTCTTTATTATATTGCAATATTCTTCCCTTTGGTTCTTCATAAACTTGTTTTCGGTCCAAACACAATTTAGTGCTTGCACTTTCCTGTCAATTCCTGTAAAATAATAAATATACAATTTCTCGGAGGCACTTTTTATGGCCAATCATATACAAGATCAACTCATACAAACGGTACAATTATCTCTCGGGCCCATCTTTCTATGTGATCACACGTTAAAGATTTTGGCTTATAGCCAATCGTTTTATAAGTCGCTGGGATATTTTGATGATGACATTCAAACCCTGTTCGATTCAAACACCATTCAGCGCATAAAAAGATCCGGCAAATCCGCAAAACCGATGAAGTGCAAAACCAAAAATTTGCCCTTTCAATTACAAGTGAATATTAACTGGATCGGTAGCGACGCCGAAGCCCTTATGCTTGGCGTAGTAGAGAAAAACTATATCCACCCCGCTGTTGACAGTATGGCGCTCGCCTATTCCTGCATGGATCGCCTAAATCTGACCCAGAAAATACTGGTCAACCAACTGCACGCCCTCCAAACCCATGCCGATCTTTCTCCTGAACACCTGAATATCATTCTGGCACAAACCGATACCCTCAGCCGCGATTATGAAAATCTGCAAGACTGCATCAACATACTGACCGATACCATGATTCTGGATCGCATTGACACCGACCTAAACCGCATCCTGCGCCGAACCATGCTTCGGATACAAAATTACACAAAAGAACACAATATCCGCATCATTTATGAAGCACCGAAATCCCCGATTATGATTCATTGCGATCTCAAGCAGATGATTCGCACCATTGGCGACTGCTTACATAATGTGCTGTACTTCTCACAAAAGGATCATCATATAAAAATTAGCGTCATCGATGACACGAATCATTGCACCATTGAAATGGTAAATCCCCTTTTCAAAATACCGGACATCGGTATCCGCAATCTCTTCACCCGCCATGCCATTATGCCGCAAGGCGACGATCATGCCGGCCTGTATTTCGCCAATACCATTATCGGGAAACACGGCGGCAAACTGGAGTTCGACGATTCTCCCCGCTACGGATATAAGCTTATCCTCACCATTCCCAAATCATCGGTCAGAACCATACAATTTAATGATATTGATGATTCCGCCTTCTCCGGACAGATTGACCGCTACTTAGAACGATCCTTCTTTGATATGTAAAAAAAGTCAGAGCATAAGCTCTGACTTTTTTATTTGGTACTGCTTAACGTAACCCGAACCGTGTAAGTTTCACCCATACACCAATAGGTTAATTCTACCGTATCGCCTATCTCAAATCGATTCTTTTCTTCAATGAATCCATCCAGATCCTGAAACTCTTTCCCGTTGATTCTGGTTATGATATCCCCTACCCGCAATCCTTTTTTATAAGCATCGCTGTTCTTTTCAATGGTCATAACCATACAACCCGACACCATATCCTCGGCAATGGCCGTATCGGCATCCACAAAAGACACCGTAACGCCAATCACAGGATCGGGCTTGATATAGCCAAAGCGAATCAACTCATCCACGATCTCTTTGGCATCAGCCATCGGAATGGCAAACCCTAACCCCTCATATGTCGAATCTCCGCTGGACATGATTTTGGAACTGTTAATCCCTATAACCTGCCCATACATATTAATCAGCGGCCCGCCCGAATTTCCCGGGTTAAGTTGTGCATTGGTCTGCAGCAGATTCGCATTGGTTTTGCCGTCATAGACGTTATGGCGAATGCCCGATATGATACCGTTGGTAACCGTCTGCGCATAATCAACGCTATACGGATTTCCGATCGTTACCACCGATTCCCCAACGATTACCTGCTCGGAATTTCCAAATACGGCAGGCTGCAAATCTTTAGCCTCGATCTTCAGAACCGCAATATCCGACGGTACGTCCAGCCCCATAATTTCAGCATCATAAACAGTCTTATTATCACCCATAACGATCTGAATATCATCAGCATCGACAACAATATGGGCATTGGTTATGATATATCCGTCGCTGCTCATAATGATGCCGGTTCCCAACGCCATAGCCGCATCATCACCCGCCAAGATCATGACAACCGAGGGGGATACCTTCTGGAAAATCTCCGGAATTGTCATCAATCCGGTATCGGCATCGGGACGGTCTTGCAACTGAATGGTCGGCCCGTTTTCCACGCCCGGCCCCTTCACATCCGAGGACGACTCAGATTCCTCTATCCGCGAGGGCAGTAACTCTTGTTCCTCGGCAAAATATTTATACACAAATACAAAACTGCTTACCGTCCCAACAAAGACAAACACACTCAAGGCAATTAATAGAATAATGGTATTCCGCCGCCGGCGTTTTTTTCTTTTCTTCTGGTATTCCTGCTCCATCTCCTCCAATGTCGGGGCGATTAGTTCCGGCTGTTGCATGGGCTCCATGCACGCGTCCGGTTGGGGCACATTGTTAATCTTATTTTCTTCCATTCCTGTTCCTCTGTTTATTTCTTGATCATGTTTTCCAGCCGTCCGGTTACACTGAAATCCCTTTGTAATTCCATGGTAAAGGCAAATTCCGTGTACGTTCCTTGCTGTGATGAAGCCCAGATTTCACCCTTATTTAGCGTCACCAACATCTTTGCAATATACAACCCCAGTCCCGTTCCCTCTTTGTCCAAGCCACGGGAAGTATCGCTCTTATAAAATCGCTCAAACAGATGCGGCAACTCCGATTCAGCAATTCCCTCTCCGGAATTGCGCACACGAATCAGGGCATATTGCCGCTGATATCTCTCAACACTAACCGAAATCCACCCGCCTGTCGGGGTAAATTTTACGGCATTGCCAATCAGATTGGTAAGGATTCGATACACGCTATCCTCATCTGCCCGAATGGTCACCCCATCGTCCACAGGCATATCAATTTGTATTTCCTTCTTATCGATCGTGCGCTCAAAGGAGAACATAACCTGACGCACAACCTCATTGATATCCAGCGCAACGGGCGAAATCGAAACCTGACCGCCTTCCAGTCGGGTAACATCCAGAATCGAATACACCAATCGGCTCAAGCGCTTCATTTCACTGGAAACCTTCTGCAGATATTGCGCCGAGCACTCTTGCGGAATCGTACCATCCAAAATCCCGTCAATAAACCCAACGATACTAGTAATGGGAGTTTTCAAGTCATGGGAAATATTCGCCATGAAGCCTCGGCGGCTGTTTTCCACCTGCTCCAATGTGTCAGCCATCTTATTAAAAGAGGCACACAACTGCGCAACCTCGTCATTGCCACGCACATGAACACGCCCCGAGAAATCGCCTTTGGAAAAGTTATTCAAAGCAATACGGATTTCTCGCATGGGTCGCACCTGCGTTCGGGTACCGATATACACCAGCACCACCGAAACAATCAAAACCACGCCCACGGAAATGAAATAAAATCGGGTAATCACCGTTATCATGGACGTCAACGATTTGGCCGGCGAACATATAAACAAATACCCCGAAACATAACTGACCATCTTGTCGTTTTGTGTATTTTTCTCAGAAATCACAGGCACACCAACC
>JAZKZU010000230.1:0-1594 GCA_045612825.1 Eubacteriales bacterium | reverse complement strand
GCCGAGAGCATTTCGGCGACTCCCCCTTTGTGGTCTGCGCCAATCTTCCTTATTATATTACCACCCCCATCATCATGCATCTGCTCGAGAGCGGCCTGCCCGCCAAGCAGATTACCGTCATGATCCAGCGTGAGGTGGCCGCCCGCTTCGATGCCGCCCCCGGCTCGCCCGATTACGGCGCCGTTACCGTGTCGGCCGACTACTATGCCGATACCACCCGCCATTTCGACGCCCCGCCCGAGGCCTTTATGCCCGCCCCCAAAGTCACCAGCACCGTCATTTCCTTTGCCCCTATCGCCCCGCCGGTGACGCCGCAGAATCTTGATAAAATGTTCCGTGTCATCAAGGCCGCCTTTGCCCAACGCCGCAAAACCCTCTGCAACACCCTGTCCAACACCATGGGGTTGCCCAAATCAACGGTAGCCGCCGTCATTCAGGAGTGCGGTTTTGATGAAAATGTGCGAGGAGAACGCCTTTCTCTTGCAGATTTTTCCCAAATTTCGGATAAAATATGAAATTTTAGCAAATAAAATGAATTTCTGAAAAATTTTACTTGCAAATTCGCATAGAATGTACTATACTACCATCAGTGTGAAAAATTCAATGTTTATAGGAGGATATATCATGACTACCAATGCAAAAGTTCTGGCTTGGCTGGACGAAATGACCAAGATGTGCCGTCCCGATCAGGTGGTTTGGATCGATGGATCCAAGGAACAGCTCGATGCTCTGCGCAACGAGGCCTGCTCGACCGGCGAACTGATCAAACTCAACGAAGAAAAATATCCCGGTTGCTATCTGCACCGCACCGCCGTTAACGACGTGGCCCGTGTAGAGAACCGTACCTTTATCTGCACCCGCAAGGAAAGCGACTGCGGCCCTACCAACAACTGGATGGAGCCCGCCAAGGCTTACGAAATGGCTTACGGCCTGTTCGAGGGCTCGATGGAAGGCCGTACCATGTACGTCATTCCATATTCCATGGGTCCCGTTGGCTCTCCCTTCTCCAAAATCGGTATTGAGCTGACCGATTCGATCTACGTCGTACTCAACATGCAGATCATGACCCGTGTAGGCAAGGCCGTCATCGACGCTCTGGGCGATGGCGATTTCGTTAAGGGTCTGCACGCTCGTAAGGATATCGACGAGAACAACCGTTACATCATGCACTTCCCCGAGGACAACACCATCCTGTCGGTCAACTCCGGCTACGGCGGCAACGTTCTGCTGGGTAAAAAGTGCTTCGCTCTGCGCATCGCTTCCAACCTCGCCCGTCAGGAGGGCTGGTTGGCTGAGCATATGCTCATCCTCGGCGTTGAGTATCCCGACGGTCATACCGAATACGTCTGCGCCGCCTTCCCCTCTGCCTGCGGCAAGACCAATCTGGCCATGCTTATTCCCCCCGAGGTTTACAGTAAGCAGGGCTACAAGGTTTGGTGTGTCGGCGATGACATCGCTTGGCTTCGTCCCGGCAAGGATGGCCGCCTCTGGGCCATCAACCCTGAGTATGGTTTCTTCGGCGTAGCTCCCGGCACCAATGCCAAGTCCAACTACAATGCTCTGATGTCCACCAAGAAGGACACCATCTTCACCA
>JAZKZU010000229.1:0-2215 GCA_045612825.1 Eubacteriales bacterium | reverse complement strand
CCGGCCGCCGCCTGCAGGGTAAAATTGCTGACAGCCGTTCCATCGACGGTTATCAATATGATCTCCTCAATGTCGGTGGCATCGAGAGCATAGACGGTGGTTTTGCCGTCGCTGCGGAAGGTGTTGATGCGCCGATTGGTGAGCAGGTTGACCGGCTGATGGAGCGTACCGCCGCCCGAGGGGGCACGGCCGACGCTGGTGGTGGGCACAAACCCCTCCACCGTTTGCAGGGCGTAGCCGTCGTAGACGTAGTACTCCTGCCCGTCGAGCAGCCACAGCCGATCGTTGCAGACAAACCCGACGCTGTCCCGATCGGCCAACGCGCCGATATACTCGCCGTCAATGCGGTACAGGCCGCCGCCGGCATGGAGAATGGGGGTGTTGCGGTAAAAATACAGACCGTGGATGACGGCGCCGAAGTCCCGTAAAACGGCGCGGCCGGGGCGGGTTTCGAGGAAATCACTGTAGCCGTCGGTGTAGGTCTTGATCATGTTTTTCATATCGGGCGAGCGGTTGGGGCTGATGAAGCGAGCCTGTGTAGACAAATCCACCCCGCCCAGCGCCTCATACGCCACGCTCACCCGTTTCGAACTTTGCGGTATTTTCATTGGTGCTCCTTCCTATCCAAACCTTTCTATCCCCCTCTGACGAGGGGGATGTCGGCATAGCCGACAGGGGGAGAGACCGACATCTGACGAGTCCTGTTCTCTCCCTCCGTCAAGGCCGTTGGCCTTGCCACCTCCCTCGTCAGAGGGAGGTAAAGAGGTTTGGAATTAAATGATGTTGCTTACGCCCTTACCTGCGCCCTACCCCGCTTATTGGTGGTAAAGCGGTTCATCAGGTCGTAGGCGTCCTCCCGCCAGCGCACCGCCTTGCGCTCGTCCTCGTCCTCGAAGACGTAAAAGGCGGCAAGCAAGGGCAGGGCCACCGCCGCCTGACGGCTCAGAGCGATGCCCGTTTCGTCGGGCGATTGGGGGGTCAGCGGGTCGGGTGTCGGCTCGTCAAAGGCGGCCGCCACGATGACGGCGGCACGGTTGACCGCCTCAACAAAGAGGGCGGGAGCGGCCTCGTATCGCTCCTCCCCCTGCGCCCCCAAGCGCAGGATTTCACCTCTGATATCTTTCCATACTTTCATAAATTCCTCTTTCCTATCCTAACCTCTCTATCCCCCTCTGACGAGGGGGATGTCGGCATAGCCGACAGGGGGAGAGATCGATACCTGTCGAGTTCCTTTCTCTCCCTCCGTCAAGGCCGTTGGCCTTGCCACCTCCCTCGTCAGAGGGAGGTAAAGAGGTTAGGAATTAAGTTAGGCATGAGCCTTGATAACGTACATCTCCTTAGGTCTTACCACCTTCGCGCCGTAGGTATCCAGACCCTTGACGGCATCCTGAAAACGCTGGGCGGGACGGTAGGCCTCGGTCTGATTGATCTGACCGGCAAAGGCGATGGCCTTCTTGGTGCGAATCATCAGATAGTCGTCGGTGCCGTCGTTGTGCAGGTTGGTGGAAATCTTCACCATCGCCCCGTTATACATACCCACAATGCCACGCTTGATCAGGTCCACGTTGTCGGTATACAGGTCGGTGAGGGCGTCCTTAAAGAGGTTGTAGAACCAAGGGGTAACGGTGATGACCACCTCGTCATTGATCTTGACGTCGTTGCCCCACAGCCATACAAAGCCGTCATCCACCGCCTTTTTGGCCGCGGCGGCATCGGAAATGGCCAGCGAACCCGAAAGCTTACCGGCATCCACGGCCTTGGAGGCGATGAAGCGGTCACGCTCCTGCGCCAGCGCGGCGGCCGATTCCTGCATCAGGGCAGGCATCAAGCCCTCAATGGACTGTGCCTTGTCCACATCGTCTACGCCGAAGTTGAAGAACTTGGCCTGATCGATATCGAGATACTGCTCGGTATCGGCCACTTCCTCGGGCGCACCGATGTCGGTGCCGTCATAGGTGCCGATGGTGGGGCGGGATACGCCCAGAATTTTGACACGGGCGGCGTGTTTGGCCTCGCCCTCAAATTCGGTGTTGCAGTCCTCCTGCATCACCGATGCCTTTTCCAGCTCGGTCTGGATGTGATTGGACCATACAATGGGTTTGAAATTGTTATAAGCCATAATAAAATACCTCTCTTAAAATAAATTTGTTTTTATCCTAACCTCTCTATCCCCCTCTGACGAGGGGGATGTCGGCATAGCCGACAGGGGGAGAGA
>JAZKZU010000228.1:0-1039 GCA_045612825.1 Eubacteriales bacterium | reverse complement strand
GCCTACGGCTACGGCCGCCGCAAGAAGAAAAATGATTGATCTGCACTGTCATGTCCTGCCCGCCATGGATGATGGATGCCAAATGGTCGAGGAAAGTCTGGCCGTCTTGGATTTGCTCCGTCAGCAACGGGTGGATATGGTGGTCGCCACCCCTCATTTTCACGCCTCGCAAGAGTCGGTGGATGAGTTTTTAGCCCGTCGGGAAGCCGCCTATGCGGCGCTGGGCCATCGGACTGAAATCCGTCTGGGCGCCGAGGTGCGATACTACAGCGGCATCCGCCGTCTGGATGGGCTGTCCCGTCTGCGGATACAGGGCAGCAATCTGCTGCTTCTGGAAATGCCGCTGGGGCGCTGGACCGAATATACCCTGCGGGAAGTGGTCGAACTGGCCGATACCTGCGGTACGCAACTGGTGCTGGCCCATATCGAACGATACCTGAAAGATCAGCCCAAGCGTACCTGGCTTCGCCTGCTGGAAGCGGGCGTGCTCATGCAGGTCAACGCTCCCTTTTTTGCCGATCTGCGCACACGGCGATTGGCCCTGAAACTTTTGAAAAATCACTCGATTCATTTTCTCGGATCGGATAGCCATAACCTTACCGATCGGGCCCCTCGATTGCACGAGGCCGAGGCTGTCATCCGTCGGAAGATGGGCGAGGATTTTACAGATCAATGGATCGCCTTCGGCGAGAGTTGGTTTGTGTAATATAGAAATTAATTTTTTATTCAGAAAGGAACCTATCACCATGAAAAAAGTACTTGCTTGCATCCTGTCCCTGATCTTGGTCGTTGCGCTGAGCGTATCGGTCATGGCCACCGGCTTCGTTAAGAGCCCCGCGCTCAACGATGCTCCCGAAATTAAGGATTTCGAAACCGAAGTGGATCATACCTGCGGTTACGATCTGGCGATCACTCCGTATGAGGAGCGTGCCGACCTTTCTGCTGAAGCTAAGCAGGAGATTGAAAAGGCTTACGAGGAAATCAAGGCTAACGATGACCTGACCAAACTGGTCGCCGATCTGGCCAAGGTTGCCGAAGA
>JAZKZU010000227.1:0-1759 GCA_045612825.1 Eubacteriales bacterium | reverse complement strand
CGTGGCGCCCGTGGTAACTCCGGCGTTATTTTATCCCTGCTTTTCCGCGGCCTTGCCAAAGGCCTTAAGGGCATGACCACCGCCAAGGCCAAGGATTATGCCCGTGCCGCCACCTTAGGTTGCGAGGGTGCCTACAAGGCTGTTATGAAGCCGACCGAGGGTACCATTCTCACCGTTGCCCGCCTGTCGTCTGCCGCCGCCGTGCGTGCCGCCAACAGCGGTATGGATCTCAAAAAGGTCTTTGATGCCCAGCTCGCCGCCGCCAAAGAGGCGCTCAAACAAACGCCCGAAATGCTGCCCGTTCTCAAACAGGCAGGCGTGGTCGATGCCGGTGGCCAAGGTTACGTCATCGTTTTGGAAGGTATGCGCAGCGTCCTGTTCGATAACAAGATCATCGAAGCCAAGGAACACGAAGAAGAAGTGGCGTCTACCGCAGATTTCGATAATTTCGACACCGAGGAAATCAATTTTGCCTATTGCACCGAGTTCCTCATCGACAAGGCCGATCCCAATTCGGAGGCCGATGATTTCCGCACCTACCTGCAGTCGATCGGTGACTGTGTTGTGGTGGTCGATGCCGGTGACTTTATCAAGACTCACGTGCACACCAACAACCCCGGTCTGGCCTTAGAAGCCGCCGTGAAACTCGGTATGCTCAATAAGATTAAGATTGAGAACATGAAAGAACAGCACACCGCTCTGGTCAGCGACTCGCCCGCCAAAGCGGAAGCGCCCGCCAAGCCGGCCGAGCCCGAAAAGCCCTACGGTTTTGTTGCCGTAGCCGCCGGTGAAGGCTTCCATACCGTACTGAAAGATCTGGGTGTTGATAACATCATCTCCGGTGGACAGACCATGAACCCCTCCACCGAAGATATCCTCAACGCCATCGACCGTACGCCGGCCGAAACGGTGTTTGTTCTGCCCAACAACAAGAACATCATTATGGCGGCCGAGCAGTGCATTGATCTGACCGAAAAGCAGGTCGTGGTACTGCCCACCAAGACGGTGCCTCAGGGCATCACCGCCATCTTCGCCTTTGATCCCGATGCCGATACCGATACCAACGCCGCCGCCATGATGGAGGCCGCCGGTACCGTTACCACCATGTCGGTCACCTATGCCGCCCGTGACAGCCTGTTCGACGGCATGGAAATCAAGAAGGGTGACTATCTGGGCATGGTCAACGGCAAGGTGCTCGAGGTCGAGCGCTCGCTGGCCGACTGCATCGGCAAAATGGCCGACGAAGGCCTGCGTGGCGACGAAACCTATATCAATGTGTTCTACGGCGAAGGCGTTACCGAGGAGCAGGCCAACGAGGCTCAAACCCTCCTGTCCGAACATCTTCCCGATGCCGAGATCAACGTCATCAACGGCGGTCAGCCCGTCTATTACTTTGTAATTTCTGCTGAATAATTATGGATAATCTTGAATTCTTGTATTCCCGCCGCAGTATGCGCCGCTATACCGATCAACCGATAACGCCCACGCAATTACAGGCCATTCTGAAAGCGGCTATGCTCGCCCCCTCCAGCCGCAACGGTCAACCGTGGCATTTTGTCGTCATCCGTGACGCCGCCACTCGGGAGGCGCTGATGGAATATCAACCGAATATGTCCTTTGCCCGCTATGCGGATACGGTGATTTTAGTTTGTGCCGACACCACCATCACCACCCGCCCGCAAGCCCATTCCGATTGCGCCGCCGCCACCATGAATATCCTGCTGGCCGCTCATGCGCAGGGGCTTGGCGCCTGCTGGTG
>JAZKZU010000226.1:0-1636 GCA_045612825.1 Eubacteriales bacterium | reverse complement strand
CATGGTGGGATTTTGGGAAAAAGTAAAAGGTTGATGCGAAAGCATCAACCTTTTATGTATGTCTTAAATAAATAATTGGTTACGGTATAGCGAGTGTTGGAGGTGCCTGCGCCGAAAACGCCGATGATCACGGTGCGTCCGTCCACCTCAAAGGCCGAGAGCAGACAGTTGCCGGCAGGGCCTGTCGTGCCCGTTTTTAATCCAATACAATACCGATTGTAGTTACTTGAATTGGAGTAGAGCAACTGATTGGAATTGCTCCAGCCCGATATGGCGGTCTTGCCCACAATGCTCATGACCGTAGCGTTGCGGCGGCACAAAATGGAAAGGGTGAGCAGATCCTGCATGCAGGAATAATGCCCCGAAGCATGGTAGCCGTCGGGATTTTTGAAATGGGAATGGTTCATGCCGTTGCGGGCCGCCCAAGCGTTCATCTCAGCCACAAAGGCATTGACGGCGGCGGTGGCGGTGGTGGCCGACGGGTTGAGCTTGCGCCCCACGTGCGCGGCCAGCGTATAAGAAGCATCACACCCCGAGGGCAGGAGCATACCCGATAGCAGTTGGGACACGGTGTAGGATTTGCCCTTTTGCAGATAGGCGCTGGAGGCGTTGTAGGCAACCAGCGATAGCTCGTCGCCCGCCGTGCAGACGGTGTCGGTTGACAGATGCTCCAGTACCACCAAGGCCGTTACTAGTTTAGTGGTGCTGGCCGGATACAAGGCATCGGTCATGCCGCCTTGGGCAAAAAGCAGTCCCTGTGAATAGTCATAGACAAAGGCCTGCCGAGCAGCTACCGATGGCGCACCCGTAGAGGGAGTGACCGACGGCGTGGGCGGTGGCGGAACATAGCCGTCGCTGGATGCGGCATGGCGCATCTTGTTCACGGCATTGGGCACCGGTTGCGGCTGGCGATACGACGGGGTCAGCCCTGTCGATTGAACCAGCGTGAGCGGCTTGTCGATATGGTATTGTCCTTCATGGGCGGCGCAGCCAACGGTCAGCAGGAGTAATCCGACCAACAGGGCGGTGCAGGCCCGTTTCCAAAAATATCGTTTCATGCTCTTAGTATAGCCGATTTGTCGGCAGTTGTCAAAAGAATTACGCCCAAACCCCTTGTCAATGACCGAAAAAAAGAGTATAATATGAAGAAAATGTTTGTGAATGCGGAGGAAACTATGGCAAAAGAGAAACTTGTGCGTGAGATCACTTCGATGGATGAGGATTTTGCGCAATGGTACACCGACATTGTTAAGAAGGCGGATCTGATCGACTATTCCAGCGTGCGCGGATGTATGATCTTCCGTCCCTATGGCTATGCCATTTGGGAGAATATTCAGAAGATTCTCGACGGTATGTTCAAGGCGACCGGTCATGAAAATGTCTATATGCCCATGTTTATTCCCGAAAGCCTGTTGCAGAAGGAAAAGGATCATGTAGAGGGATTTGCCCCCGAAGTGGCTTGGGTTACCCACGGCGGCAGCGAGAAGCTGACCGAGCGTATGTGCGTGCGCCCCACCTCGGAAACCCTGTTCTGCGATCATTATAAGAATATCATCCAGTCTTGGCGTGATCTGCCCAAACTCTATAACCAGTGGTGCAGTGTCGTGCGTTGGGAAAAGACTACCCGTCCCTTCCT
>JAZKZU010000225.1:0-4995 GCA_045612825.1 Eubacteriales bacterium | reverse complement strand
CAGCTGAGCCAAGACACACTCGCCCTCCATGGTCAGTTTTCCGTCGGCGCACTTGGCATCAAGGGCAGACAGAGTGGCCGTCACCTCCAGCACCACGCCGCCCTCGGGGTCTTCGGGCAGAGGCAAATTCACCTCAACACTGCCACGGGTGCGCCCCGCTCCCGTTACCAACTCCACCGAGTCCCGCGTCATCTCCAGCGCATGGGTGGTGCTAAAGGCGTCGCAGATCAGGTCGCACAGGCGGTGCTCGGTGGCAACGGCGGTGATGGCCAGATCGATGTCGTAGGTAAACCGTCCTCGGCTTCCGTCCATGCTTTCCCCGATCTCGACGTCGACGGCGCAGACCTGCATCAGGGCATCCAGATCAATCGCATCCCCGAAGGGCAGATCGAGCAATTGGGACACGGGGAAGGTGTAGCAGGCCACGCCCACCTCGTCTTCCCGTGTGACATAGAGGGTGCGCACCGAGAGTTCCCCCTTGACCAAGGTTTTGCCGCCTGCGCTGGTCAATTCCGTTACCGCAGCCGACACCTGTGTTTCCAGTGCGGCGGCGGGCATACGGTCACACTCCCCTTTTTCCGTCAGATGGGTTTTGCGGGAGGCGCTTCCGACCAAACAACGGCTCTGCATACTTTTTACCAGATAGTGCATCCCCTCACAGGAGGCAAGGCCGCACAGTTCCCGTTCGCCGTCCACCGTAACGGTGACGGGCAGAGAGGCCTTAAAGGAGACCCGACGAGCCGAGGTCAGCCGACAGGTCACGCCCGCCACGCCGACATGAGCCTCGGCCCGACCGACACAACCCTCGGGCAGAGAAAAGGAGTGGGAAAAGGGGGCGATTGTACGGTAGGAACAAAGCCCTTTCTCGTCCTCGGTCTGATACAGCAGGGTAACCGCCGCCTCGCCGCTGACCTGCACAACGCCGCCCTGTTCCCTCACCTCTTTAATCCAGGCATGGCTTGCCGTCCTCACTACACGCAGGATGGGCGGGTAGTAATCGGGCAGCGCCGCCGCCTGCTCGCAAATCACCTGTGCACAGTCGCTGTGCCGCCGGCTCCATATTTTCATATCGGTACCTCATTTCCTTTTTTGTACCATGATATGAAACGACGGCAGGGATTATACCCTGCCGCCTTATTCTTATGTAAATTTGAAAACTTTCTTGAGTATGCGCTTCATAAAGGGTTTGGGTCGAACCACAACGATCCTCATACGATCACCTCAAAAACAGGATTCCGGCCAGCAACAAGATCAGGGCCAGCACTAAGATGATGAGCGTATCCGGAATGATGATCGACACAATGATTCCCACCGATATGCCCACCATCAACAGCCCAATCGGCGACTGCTTTCTCTTTTTCATGCGCTCACCTCCTAATGCCAGTATATGCAGGGCATCTTTGGGTGTGCAGACATAAAAAAAAAGAGGCTTTCGCCTCTTTTTTTATTGACCCAGTTCGGTCCAAACCTGATTGTATAATTCGTTGATGTTATCGGGCAGAACGATATACAGTTCGTTCTTGGCCATCAGCTGCTCATCGGGGTAGACGGCCATATCGCTTCCCTCGGCCTCCAACAGCTTAAAGGTTTCGGCGTTGGGCGTATAGCCGCAGACTTCCTCAACATTGCGCTTGTTCGACTCAGCCTCCAGCATGAAATTGATATACTGGTGGGCGGCATCGACGTTCTGCGCACAGGTGGGAATACACATGGCATCCACATAGAAGTTACTGCCCTCCTGCGGAATGGCAAAGCTAAGCTTATCGTTGGACTGCATCATAACCATGGCATCGCCAGAATAATAGGCGCCCATAGCGGCCGACTCGCCTTCCAGCTTGTTATACATCTGGTCGTTGAAATAGCCTTGCAGGATGGCTTTTTGCTTCTTGAGTTCGTTGCCTGCGCCGAGGATCTCGGCTTCATTGGTGGAATTGATCGAATAGCCCTGCTTCTTCAGAGCAATGGCCACCGCATCACGCTGGTTGCCGATCATGAGGATATTGCCGTCATACTTGCTGTCCCACAGAATATCCCAACTGGTGACCTCTTCCTTGACCATTTCGGTGTTGTAGATGATACCGACCACGCCCCACAGATAGGGTACGCTATACTCGTTATTGGCATCATAGGGGAGATTCTTAAAGGTGTCCATAATATTAGCATAGTTGGGGATCTTGCTCATATCCAGTTTCTGGAGCATATTCTCCTTGAGCATCTTGCCCACCATATAGTCCGACGGGATGACCACGTCATAATGAACGTTTCCGCCTTTGAGCAGGGCATACATCGATTCGTTGGTATCAAAGGTATCGTACACCACACGGATGCCCGTCTTAGCGGTAAATTCGTCATTCAGAGAGGTATCCATATACTCGCCGGCATTATACACATAGAGCACTTCTCCGCTCCCGCCGCAACCGGCCAGAGGGATCAGGGCAAGAACAGCAATCAAAACTAAGGCAATAATTTTTTTCATCGACGTTCCTCCGTTTTTTTCTTCGGTGTTCTGCGCACATTGACCACAATCAACAACAGCAAAACGGTAATAAACATAATGGTAGACAGCGCATTGATCTTAGGTGTGATCTTACGCTTGGTCATAGCATAGACGATCAGCGGCAGGGTTCTTGTCCCTGTACCCGCCGTAAAGTACGAGATAATAAAATCGTCAATCGACATGGTAAAGGCCATGATCAGCCCCGTAAAGACACCGGGTAATATTTCGGGCAAAACCACCTTACCAACCGCCGTCAGCGGCCTTGCGCCAAGATCCAGCGCCGCTTCATAGGTGGAAATATTGAGCTGGCGCAGTTTCGGCATGACCGACAAAATGACATAGGGAATATTAAAGGTGATATGGGAAATACACAGGGTCATCAGACCAAAGGGTAATTGCAATAGGCCGTAGACGAGCATGAGCGAAATACCCGTTAAAATATCGGGGTTGAGCACCGGCAGGTAGGTGGCGTTCATGATCCACCCTCTGGTCGACTTCTTCATACCGAAGATGCCGATAGCGGCCATTGTACCAATCACAGTAGATACTACAGCTGAAATACCGCCGACCAGTACCGTATTCCACAACGCCTGCATAATATCCCGATCTCGAAACAGTTCCTCATACCAACGGAAGGAAAACCCTTGCCAGACGGTTTGGGAATTGCCCTCGTTAAAGGAAAAGACGATCAGCATTAAGATAGGCGCATACAGCAGGATAAAGACAAAGGCCATAATGACACGGCAGAGGGTTTTATTCATCCTAAAATGCCCTCCTTCGTTTCCTCATCCATCCCGCGCATACAGAACAGCGAAATGAGGATAATGACCATCATCACCAAGGAAATGGCACTACCGACACCGGGGTTATAGGTATTGCCCAAGAACTGCATCTCGATATAGTCACCGATGAGCATGAACATACCGCCGCCCAGCATTTTGGAAATAATAAAGGTGGATACGGCAGGCATAAAGGTCATAATAATACCGCTCATGACCCCCGGCATCGACAGAGGCAAAACCACCTTGCGGAAAACCTGCGGGGGTGTAGCACCCAAGTCCTCAGCCGCCTGAATGGTGTTACGCTCGATCTTGATGAGAATGGTATAGATCGGCAGGATCATAAAGGGCAGATAGTTATAGACCATGCCCAGCAATACCGCAAACTGGGTATTGATGATCTCCACCCGAGGGATGCCGACCAGCCCCAACAACTGATTGAGCAGGCCGTTGACATCGATGATGTTAATTAACGAATAGGTACGAAGCAAAAAGTTCATCCACATGGGCAAGATGAGCAACAGGAGCATCATGGGTTGGCGGTGCTTTTTCATGTGCGCCACAGCATAGGCCACAGGATAGCCCAGCAACAGGCAGATCGCACAGGAGAGCAGAGCCAGCCAGAAGGAGCGCAGGAAGATGCCGCCCAGATCCACTAAGGTGGAGAAATTATTGAAGGTAAATTGGCCGCTTGTATCGGTAAAGGCGTTGACGATGACCAGCACCAGCGGCACGAGGATGAACAGGATCATCCATACCAGATAGGGCGCCGCCAGTCCTTTATTCTTCACTCGCCAGCACCTCCTGTATCCGTTCTTGGATATCGGTCTGCATCTTGTGCATGACGTGGATGCCGTCGGGCTCGATACGCAGGCCCACCTCAGCGCCCTCAACGGGAGCGACGGTGGAACGGATCTGCCAACGGTAGCCGCCCGAATCGACGGTAATGACATAGTGCATACCCATAAAGACGACCGACTCGACTACGCCGATGATCATGCCATCCTCCGGCTTGGTTACCAAAATATCCTCGGGGCGGATAACGACGTCCACCGTTTCGTTGACTTCAAAGCCACGGTCGACACACTTGAAGATACGACCCGAAAATTCTACTTTTTCATCGCCCAGCATGTGCCCGTCGATAATATTACTCTCGCCGATAAAGTGGGCGACAAAGGCGTTATTGGGCTCGTTATAAATATCCGTCGGCGTACCGATCTGCTGGATGACGCCCTTGTTCATGACCACAACGGTGTCCGACATGGTGAGGGCTTCTTCCTGATCGTGGGTAACGTAGATGAAGGTGATGCCCGTCTGCTTCTGGATGCGTTTAAGCTCGATCTGCAGTTCCTTGCGCAGTTTGAGGTCAAGGGCGCCGAGCGGCTCATCGAGCAGGAGGACACGGGGGGAGTTGACCAAGGCTCTGGCGATGGCCACACGCTGTTGCTGACCGCCCGAAAGGGAGTCGACACTGCGCTTTTCAAAGCCTTCCAGCCCGACCAAACGGAGCATATCGGTAGCCAAGGCGTTGATCTTATCCTTGGGCAATTTTTTAAGTTTCAAGCCAAAAGATACGTTTTCAATCACGTCCAGATGGGGAAACAGGGAGTATTTCTGGAATACGGTATTGACGTTGCGTTTATGGGGCGGGAGTTTGGTAATATCCCCACCGCCGAAGTATACCACGCCCTCATCGGGCTGGGCAAAGCCGCCGATGAT
>JAZKZU010000224.1:0-3002 GCA_045612825.1 Eubacteriales bacterium | reverse complement strand
TGAAAATCGGCATTTTCGGCGGCACATTTAACCCTCCGCACAAGGGACATCGGTTGTTGCTTGATCGTGTTGTGGAGAAGGCTGGTTTGGATCGGGTGATTGTGATTCCATCCTATATGCCGCCGCACAAGACGGTGGCAGAGAATGATCCTACCCATCGATTTGAAATGGCTCGGTTGGCCTTTCCCGATCATGAGGTTTCCGCTATGGAGCTGGAACGGAAGGGAAAGAGCTATACGGTAGACACCTTGCGGCAGTTGAAGGAGAAGTACCCGACTGACGTGTTGCATTTGATTTGCGGCAGTGATATGTTTTTATCCTTGGGAACATGGCGGGAACCGGCTTCCATTTTTGCGATGGCGAACATCGTAACGGCGGCGAGGGAAAAGCATGTGCTTTTGAAGTTGTGGCTGAAAAAAGTGTTTTACTTTTTCAAATATCGTGCCCGTTGTCGGGTTATTTTCATAAAGCCTTTGGCGGTCAGTTCCAGTGAGATACGGGACGGATCGGTGCAGGGGGATATGGTAGAGCCGGCGGTGTGGCAGTATATGCAGGAGCATCAGTTATATCATGAAGAATAAGCAAGATTTCAAGGCGCTGGCCAAGGAGCGGTTATCGATCAAGCGGTATCTGCATACCTGCGGTGTGGTAGATGCGGCAAGGGATTTGGCGGTGCGATACGGGGCAGATCCTGAGCAGGCGTGCTTGGCCGGATGGTTGCATGACATCACCAAGGAGTGTTCGATTTCGGAGCAGATGGAGATGTGCGGGCAATTCGGTATTGCCCTAACCGATCTGGAAAGCCGATCGCCCAAGTTATGGCATGCCATGACGGCGGCGGGGTATGCCCGAGAGTGCTTGGGTATTGATGATGGGATGGTGCTGGATGCGCTTCGGTATCACACGACGGGTCGGGCGGACATGACGGTATTGGATAAAATCGTGTATTTAGCCGATTACATTGAAGTGAACCGAACCTTTGACGGGGTAGAGCAAGTGCGAGCCTTGATCGATGAGGGATTGGATGCGATGATGATGCAGGCCATGAAACAGACGATTGAGGAGTTATTGGAGAAGTCGGCACCGATTCATCCGGACACATTTTTATGTTATAATCAATTAGTATCAGAAAGGGCGAAATGATGGAAAAGGTAATGTTGAGGACAATTGTTGGCGCTATGGAAAACCGTAAGGCGATCAACGTTAAGGTATTGAAGATTGACAAATTGACGGCGGTTGCGGATTACTTTGTCATTTGTAACGGTACATCGACGACGCAGATTAAGGCGATTGCCGATGAAGTGGAATTCAAGCTGGAGCAGGCCGGAGTTGTGGTATCGCATCGGGAAGGGTACAGTTCGGGGAACTGGATTTTGCTCGACTATGATAGTGTTGTAGTGCACATTTTCCATCCTACGGCTCGTGATTATTACAACCTTGAAAAACTTTGGGCGGATGCCGACGAGATCGACACGGCTCAATTTGAAGAATAATACGCCGAAAGGCTGACAGGAAGGCATAAAATGAAATACGATTTTTCTGTAATTGAGAAGAAATGGCAAGACCATTGGGAGAAGAATGAAACGTTTAAGACGGGCACGGATTCGGACAAGCCGAAGTTCTATGCCCTGATTGAGTTCCCGTATCCGTCGGGACAGGGTTTGCACGTTGGACACACCCGCCCTTATACGGCGATGGATGTTGTGGCGCGCAAGCGCCGTTTGAACGGTTACAATGTACTGTTCCCGATCGGCTGGGATGCGTTTGGTTTGCCGACCGAGAACTATGCGATTAAGAACAAGATTCACCCGAAGATTGTTACGGCGAAGAACATTGCGCATTTTAAGGAGCAGATCAAGGCGACGGGTATGTCCTTTGACTGGTCCAGAGAGATCTCGACGACCGATCCTGCATATTATAAGTGGACGCAGTGGATTTTCCTGCAGTTGTTCAAGAAGGGATTGGCCTATAAGAAGGAGATGGCGGTTAACTGGTGCACCTCTTGTAAATGCGTATTGGCTAACGAGGAAGTGGTCAACGGTGTTTGCGAGCGTTGCGGTTCGCCTGTGGAGCGCCGAGTTAAGAGCCAGTGGATGCTCAAGATTACCGAGTATGCCGATCGTTTGATCAGCGATTTGGATGAGGTAGATTTCATTGAGCGTGTTAAGATTCAGCAGAAGAACTGGATCGGCAAGAGTTATGGTGCGGAGGTTTCCTTTAAGACGACGGCGGGAGATACGCTCTTAATCTTCACCACCCGTCCCGACACCATTTTCGGTGCGACCTACATGGTTATTTCGCCTGAACATCCGATGATTGAGGCGAATAAGGATAAGCTGGCCAATTATGATGCGATCAAGGAATATGCGGCTTTGGCGGCACGCAAGAGTGATTTTGAACGTAGTGAGATCAATAAGGATAAGACGGGCGTTTGCTTGGACGGGATTCGTGCCATCAATCCGGCGACGGGCAAGGAGATTCCCATTTTTGTGTCCGATTACGTATTGATGTCCTACGGCACGGGTGCGATCATGGCGGTGCCTGCGCACGATACTCGTGACTATGATTTTGCTAAGGCATTTGATCTGCCGATGGTGCAGGTGGTTGACGGCGGGGATATTGCCGAGGCGGCCTTTACCGATATTGAGAACGGAACGATGATCAATTCGGGCTTCTTAAACGGATTGACGGTTAAGGAAGCCATTGATAAGATTATTGAGTTCTTTGAGGAGCAGGGAATTGGCACCAAGAAGGTCAATTTCAAGTTGCGTGACTGGGTATTCTCCCGTCAGCGCTATTGGGGGGAGCCGATTCCGATGGTTTATTGCGAGCATTGCGGTTGGGTGCCCGTTCCGGAAAGCGAATTGCCGTTGCAGTTGCCGGAAGTGGAGAGTTATGAGCCGACCGACAACGGCGAGTCGCCACTGGCTAACATGACCGATTGGATTAACACGACCTGTCCTCATTGCGGAGCGCCGGCTCGCAGAGAGACCGATACGATG
>JAZKZU010000223.1:0-1367 GCA_045612825.1 Eubacteriales bacterium | reverse complement strand
TCGATTCCCGTACCCTGCTCCAAAAAAGAGAGTACCCATTTGGGTGCTCTCTTTTTTCGTAGTATGGGAGTAGGAAATTGAACACGAGCCGCAGGCTCGTCGTTCGTTGAGGCAACCGAAGCGCAAAGCGATTCGGTCTGCCGTGTCACGAGCACGAACGGTGAGACGGGCACCGCCAAGAGCGGTCATCGAACCGGAGAGCGCAGTGTTTCCCGTACCCTGCTCCAGAAAAAAACTCCTTTGTCAAACAACGAAGGAGTTTTCTTTTCAGCGAAATTTGCCTCCGCCGAGCTTTCCCGAATTTCATTTTGCTGTTGCGCCAGCAATAATTTCGCTGATCGAAGGTGAATTTCGCTGTTGCGCCAGCAACAATTTCGCTATATGGTCTTCCCTTTCCCTGCAATCTATGATATAATACTAATAGTATACTTTCCGCAAAATTTACCAAAGGAGGTGCCCCCGATGAAACGCATCCTTGCCCTTCTCCTGTCAGTGGCCATCCTGCTCTCGCTGGGCGGCTGTTCGATCATGGAGGGTAACATTTCCACCCTGCTCAAAATCCCTCGGCCCAATAAGGTTCAGCAGCAGTTGCGCACGGCGATCGACAACGCCTTGGGCACCAATATCAAATACATCTCCCCCGCCTCGGGCAACTACCGCACCTCGCTCATTCAGGTCGATCTCGACGGATCGGGCCGCTTCGAAACGGTGCTCTTCTACCTGCCCACGGCCGACAATGCCACCGCCTTTCTGGCCGTGCTCACCGAGCTGGAAAACGGCTCGTGGCGGCTGGTGAAAAAGGTGCAGGGCGCGGCTACCGCCGTTGACTACGTTGAATTCTCCGATCTGGACGGCGACAAGAAACTCGACATCATCATCGGCTGGTCACGGGGCGACAGCGCACGGGAACTTATGGTCTACAACGTCTATACCGACGGCGAAAACCTGCTCTACACCGACGGCTATAACGAAAGCCGCTTCTTTACCGATACCAACGATACCCCCCTCCTCTTCACCGCCTCCTTTGATAAGGCGGCAGGGAACGGCACGGCCAAGATCGTCACGCTGGACGAGAACGGCAAACTGAGCAAAACGCTGACCTGTGACATCGATGCCCACTTCGATACCGTCACCGCCATCAGCTACTCCCGCATCTCCCCCACCACCCGTGCCATCATCCTCGATGCCCGTCTGGGCAACACCGCCGTCACCCAGTTCCTGTTCTTTGACGGCAACCGTTTGATCAACCCCTACTACACCGACGGCCTGCTCGACCCCGCCTTCGTTCGGGAAACGGCCTTTGCCTGCACCGATATCGATAAGGACGGCATCGTCGAACTGCCCGCCGCCTCGGCCCTGCCCTCGGT
>JAZKZU010000222.1:0-2610 GCA_045612825.1 Eubacteriales bacterium | reverse complement strand
GAGCCTCGGGATTTGACGGTGACGGTAGCCGGACGGTGTTGTGAAAGTGGTGACATTCTGCAAAAGGATGTGCCGTTGCCCGGTTCGATTTCAAGAGGAGATCTGCTGGCTTGTCTGACAACGGGCGCCTATCATTACTCGATGGCATCCAACTACAATCGGATCCCCAGACCGCCTGTGGTTATGTTGTGCGGCGGAGATAATTATATTGCGGTACGTCGGGAAACCTTAGACGATTTGACGCATTTGGACGAATAAAAAATTGCCTGCTTTTGCAGGCAATTTTTTAATGGTGATGATGGTGGTGCGCATGATGCTCGGTATGGCAACGGGTGTCGAGGCAGGGTTCTTGAGAAGTCTCGGTTTCGATGGTGGCATGAGCAATGCCATATTCTTTTAATTCTTCTCGGATAGCAGTCTTGATTTCGTAGGGAGGACGGTCGGTGACGATGTGTAGGGTGGCACAGTGGGTATGATCGTCCAAACTCCAGAGGTGGATATGATGAACGTCCGATACTCCGTCTATATCGGAGAGATGTTCTCTGAGTTGTGTGGTGTTGATGGGAGACTTCTGGAGAAAGAGGTCAAGAATTTTCTTGAGATTTCGGATGGCGTGGACCAGAATATAGAGGGACACGGCGATCGATAACAGGGGATCAAGGAGTGAAAAATCGGTAAAGCGCATAACAATGGCGCCGATCAGCACGATAATCCAGCCGAGGACATCCTCGAACATGTGAAGGTTTACCGCCTTTTGATTGATGGACTCGGCATTATTGGTCACGTAGGCGGCGCAGAGATTTACAATGACACCCACAATGGCAAACAAAATCATGCCGTTGTAATCAATCTCGGTGGGAGAAAAAATGCGCAAAACAGCATTGTAAATCATGATGACAGAGCCAAGTAAAAGGGTAAGTGTGGTTAACAGGCCGCCGAGGACGGAGTAGCGGGTATATCCGTAGGTAAATATGTCGTCCGGTTGTTTTTTGCTCTTTTTTTCCAGAAAATAGGACATGCCGATGCTAACCGCATCGCCGGCATCATGAATAGCATCCGAAAGAATGGCGGTACTGCCGATGAGGATGCCGCCGACCAGTTCAAAAATAGAAAAGACGGCATTGAGAATAAAGGCAATGAATATGTTTTTCTCGGTTTTCATACAATTCTCCTATTGACAGAAAAATAAAATGCGGTACAATAAGTATACTACTGAACAACTTGTTCTATAACTATTGTATGGCGGTTGCGCAAAAATGCAACATACAGAGAAATGAAAAGGTTCGTTACCGAACAAATTCGAAAAAATGTACGGAGAAATTATGGACAGACGACAGAGAAAAACACGGGAAGCGATTTTTCATGCCTTTACCGAGCTGCTGGCAAAAAAAGATTTTTCCCATATTACCGTGGGAGAGATATTGGAAAAGGCAGATGTGGGGCGTGCGACCTTTTATTCGCATTTTGAAACAAAGGATTATTTGCTCAAGGAGTTTTGTGAGGAACTATTCTGCCATATTTTTGATGTGGCAAACGGAGAAGATCATAAACACCGTCACATTTTTGATTGCGATGGTACCGATTCGGTTTTTCTGCATTTGTTTTTACATCTTAAAAAAAATGATAACAATATATTGGTATTGTTATCTTCGCAAAATAATGAGGTGTTTTTGAGGTATTTCAAGGGGTACTTAGAATCGCTGGTTGAGAGGCAACTTCCCGTGTTGGGATTTTGCAAGGATAAGGAACTCCCCGAATCTTTGTTTAAGGATTACATCGTTTGTACCTTTATTGGGACGCTGAAATGGTGGATTAGTCATGGGATGAAGGAATCTCCCGAACGGATAACCGAATATTTTTATAAAATCATATAACAACAGGTCTGCTTGTGCAGACCTGTTTTCTTATTCAAAAAGGGGGGTGGAAAGGTAGCGGTCACCGGTATCGGGTAATAAGACGGCGATAGTCTTTCCTCTGTTTTCGGGTTGTTTTTCGAGGGTCAGAGCCGCATGGAGGGCGGCGCCTGAGGAGATACCGACCAGAATACCTTCCTTTTTGCCTAGCATACGGGCGGCGGCGTAGGCTTCTTCCTCGGTGACGGGAATAACCGTATCGCAGACCGAGTGATCGAAATTGTCGGGAATGAAGTTGGCGCCGATGCCCTGCAATCCGTGCGAAGCGGCTGTACCGCCCGACAGGAGCGGGGATGCGGCGGGCTCTACGGCCACAATTTGGATATTGGGATTTTGCTCCTTGAGATAGCGACCGACACCGGTAACGGTGCCGCCGGTGCCGACGCCGGCTACGAATATATCAATCTTCCCCTCGGTATCTCGCCACAGTTCAGGGCCTGTTGTTTCGTAATGGGCCTTGGGATTGGCGGGATTGGAGAACTGGCCGACGATCATGCTGTTCGGGATTTGGGTGGCCATTTCCTCGGCCTTGGCAATAGCGCCGCTCATGCCCTGTGCTCCGTCGGTGAGTATAAGCTCGGCGCCGTAGGCAGTCATGAGTTTGCGGCGCTCGATGGACATACTGTCGGGCATAACAATAACGGTGCGATACCCTCGGGCGGCGGCCACGCAGGCGAGCCCGATGCCGGTATTGCCC
>JAZKZU010000221.1:0-3383 GCA_045612825.1 Eubacteriales bacterium | reverse complement strand
AGCAGGATCACGGAATCCTTGGCCAGTCCTACCCGGTCTGCGTACACGTCAATATGGGTCGGCAGCCGGGTCTTCCCCATTTTGCTGGTGATGGCGGCGGCAATGACGGTGGGGGAAAAATTATTTCCCACATCGTTTTGCACGATCAGCACCGGTCGCACACCGCCCTGCTCCGATCCGATGACCGGCGACAGGTCCGCATAATAAATATCTCCACGTTTTACAGTCAATGTCATTCACTCTCCGATATCGCTTATGAGTATATATTGCCCGCTTTGAGCGAAAAACTTACACCAAAGAAAAATTTTTTACTCATTATTACGATATTACAGAAAGTCATTCTTTGATTTTTTATGCGTTATTCGGTCATTCTCGAGTGCACTTCCCATATTTTTCCGTTACGGATATACACACGAGGCACTCGAACGCTGATGGCGCACATCAGTTCATAGTTAATGGTGTCGCAGATTTGGGCAAGTTCATTCATGCTCGGCCCATCGCCGCCCATCACCGTGACCTCCTGCCCCTGTTTTACATCGGGGCAGCTTGAAATATCGACCATCATCTGATCCATACACACCCGACCGATGATCGGGCAACAGCAACCGTTGATGCTCACCCAGCCCTTTCCCGAAAGGGCACGGCGATACCCATCGGCGTACCCAACCGAGATTACGGCAATGGGAATGTCCCGATCGGCCGTATAGGTTCTCCCATAACTGACCGTTTCCTCGGCACGAAGCACCGAACAGAAAGCCACCATACTCTTGAGGGTCATCACCGGACGCAGGCCCACATCGGGGCATAAACCGTCGGGCTTTTCGCCATAGAGCATGATGCCCTGACGAACCATATCAAACCGATACTCGGGATGATTGAGGATGGCACCCGAATTGGCGCAATGCTTGATGGGGATAGAAAATCCGTTCTTCTCCACCTGTTCCACAACGGCCGCAAAGAGTTTTTCCTGTTGTTTAGTAAAATCCTGATCGGGCAGGTCCGACACGGCAAAATGGGTAAAAATCCCTTCTACCTGCAGGCCGTCCATCTGACAGATGCGGGCCACATCGGCCGCCGCCTGCTCCACCTCTTGCGCTTTGCGCACGCACAGCCCCAACCGTGCCATGCCGGTATCCAGTTTCACATGAACCTTAACCATGGCCTTTTGCTTTTGGGCGGCGTCGCTTAGCGCCTGGGCATACTCGACACTCATGACCGTTTGGGTAATCCCCTGCTCGATCAACAGATCAAAACTATCGGGTGCGGTATAGCCGAGAATCAGTATATCCGCCGTAATACCCGCCTGCCGCAATTCCAGCGCTTCGTCCATGCAGGACACGGCAAACCGATCGGCACCCACCTCCACTAAGGTTTTGGCGCAGATGCAAGCCCCATGACCGTAGGCATCGGCTTTGATGACCGGCATAACGTGGGCATCGGCGGCTTTGGCTATATTATAATTGTGGACAAGGGCGTCCAGATCAATTTCAGCCCAAGTTCTTTTATTCATACTTCTACCTCTTATGTGTATTTGAAATCGGTAAATTCCAACAGAAATTCCTCTCCGACAGAGATTTGCAAAGGTACGCCCGCCTTAGGATCAAATCGGCAGGTAGCACTCAGATCTCCCGATTGGTAGGTAAACATACCATCGGGTAAAGGCTCGCCCTGTTGCTTGGCAATGGCATCACACAGAGAAAAGACAGGGCCGATCACCCGTTCCATGGTATCGGGCAACTGCTTAGTGCTGAAAGACACATCGTGATACCCGATGGTATAGGCATCCTCGGTCAAGGTCACGGTAAAGCCGTTGAGGGCCTGCGGGTGATCCAACACCACACGGATGGTTTCGGGGTCTTTCTCTACTGTAAAGCCATACTCCTTGTCGAGATAGTGCACCGTTGCATAAGCCGTAAATCCGCCCGACCCACGCATCTCTTTTGTGACATCGGCCGTTTTGCCTTTTGCACAGCCGCAAAGCATAAACAAAAGCAAGGCCACAGATGCCAGTTTTTTCAAATGTTATCCCTCTTTGATCTGACGGAAGACGTCGGGGAAAATTTCGTGTAACTGCGACGGGAGCAGGCAATATTCGGTCATTTTCTCAGCGCCGATAATGCCTGCCTGTGCATGAATATAGACACCGATCACCGCCGCCCAAGGAGCATCGACCCCCTGCGCCAACAGAGCCCCGATCACACCGCTGAGCACATCGCCCGAGCCGCCTTTCGCCAAGACGGAACAGGCGGCCGCATTGAGCCACACCCGCCCGTCGGGCGCCGCCACGACCGTATTGGCCCCCTTGAGAACCACGGTAACCCGATGCTTTTGCGCAAAGGCAGAAGCCGTACCGATACGATCGGCTTGAATTTCTTCCACCGTCTTTCCGGTTAGTCTTGCCATTTCCAAAGGATGGGGGGTTAACACCAACTCCTTATCATGGCTCGCTACTATATCTATATTCCGAGAAAGCGCCGTTATGCCATCGGCATCCACCACGATGGGGCAGGATGCGTGGTGAATCAGAGAAGTGACCCGCCGTTCCTGTCCAACCGCCTGCGATAATCCGCAACCGCAGACAATGGCCTTGGCACGGCCGGCGGCTACCATCAACTCATGATCCCCCTCTGCCGTTTCCGACAGGCGGGTATAGATCGGTTCGGGGTGATACGCTGATACGGCCGCAATGACCGATGACGGGCCTGCCACTTCAACAAGGCCGACCCCTGTATGCAGAGCGGCGCCGACACACAATACGGCCGCACCCGTCATATCCTCACTGCCGCAATAGGTCAGCAATCGACCAAAAGTTCCTTTATGGCTATTAGCCGGACGGCTTGGCAGGACGGACTTGACTAATGCCGGCGTAATCTCCCACATACGGCCATCGTCCAGCACCCGTTCGGGAATCCCGATATCACAAACCTCCACACGGCCACAGTACTCGGCGGCGGGATAGAGGAAATGGCAAGGTTTTTTGGCGGTGAAGGTCACCGTCAGATCCGCGCGAAAAGCCACACCGTCCACGGCGCCGGTATCGCAACAGACACCGCTTGGCAGATCGGCCGCCACCCGCAATGCAGAGCAACGGTTGGCTATCTCGGCACAAACAGACGCCGCACCCGAAAGAGAACCACGGAAGCCTGTGCCGTACATGGCATCGACAATGACATCGGCCTCCCCCATCCACCGTTTACATTCTTCTTCATTTTGATCAAAGAAGCAAACGGGAATATCTTGTATTTGCGCCGCATAGTAGGCGGCATCTTCGCTTAAATCACGGGCATTGATGCGTACGATGCTGACAAGCATATCCGCTTCACAGGCAAGAGTAGCCAGAGCAAAACCGTCGCCGGCATTGTTGCCGTTTCCGGCTAATATAA
>JAZKZU010000220.1:0-4293 GCA_045612825.1 Eubacteriales bacterium | reverse complement strand
ACCGTGCGTGACGGCAATGCTGTTTATGAATTTAAGGATGCGGGCGTGTCTCAGTTGGCGCACCTGGTCTTGGGCGTGTCTCAGTCGCAGAAATTGACCTATTCGATGCTCGATAAGATCACCGCCTTTAACACCTTTGATTTCAGTTCCACCAAATCCATCCGCTCGCTGGAGGATTTCAAGGAGTTTGTTAACGTCTCGGAGATCCATCTGTATAATCAGAGCAATATCGACGACTTCTCGGTGCTGGCCGAGATCCCCACGTTGCGGAAATTGACGCTGGATAACTGCGCCGTTACCAATGATAGCCTTAAACAGATTGCCAAGGCCAACCAGATTACCCATCTGACGGTGGATAATAACGGACTCACCTCCACGGCCAATCTGTCGGATATGAAGGGGCTGACCTTCCTGTCGGCCTGCAACAACCAGCTGACCAAGGTGGAGGGACTAGAGAAACTCGAGAAGTTCACCTCGCTGATTCTGGTAGGCAACAAGGTGGATGATTTTTCGAGCCTGACTAAACTCAAGACTCTTACCGAACTGTCGCTGGCCGATAACGGGCTGACCTCGTTGATGGGGCTGAACGGCATGACCACCATTAAGATTTTGGATATTTCCAATAACAAGCTGTCCTCGCTCAGCGGCATTTCGTCGCTGTCCTCGCTGGAAACGCTGACGGCGGTTAACTGCGGGCTGACCGATATCGCCGCCCTTTCCAAGCTGACGGGGCTGGTGAGCATCGACTTGTCGGGGAATAAGATCGGCGATCTGTCGGCGCTGCGCCAGACGGGCGTTACTTCGCTGACCTTGGTTGACTGCAACCTCAAATCCCTCTCGGCCATCAGCGAAATTCGTACCCTGCGCACCCTCAACGTGTCGGACAATGCCATTGAGGACGTTACGCCCATGATCTCGCTGCCGACCTTGGAAACGCTGGACATCAGCAACACCAAAGTGACCATGGTGGTGGGGCTTCGCGGCTGCGGCACGCTACGCACCATCCGTGCCTTTAACTGCAAATTGGACGATGCCGACGGCCTGCAGGGCTCCAAAATTACCTTGGAGAAATAAAAAAGACTTGATTTTTGGAATATTCTGTGATACACTAAATACGGTAATGTCAAGAGCAGGGTTTCGGCCCTGCTCTTGAGTGCATTTTATACGAAAAACGGAGGGGTGTGCGTGGCTCAAAATACAGCCGAAAAGTTGCTTGATTTAGCAGCGCCGATCGTGGAAGAATTAGGGTATACGGTGTGGGACACCGAATTTGTCAAAGAGGGCAGTGAGTATTTCCTGCGTATCTATATCGACAGTGAGCAGGGCATCGGCGCCGATGACTGCGAAAAGGTTTCCCGTGCGCTGTCCGACCCGCTGGACGAGGCCGATTTTATCAGCCACTCCTATATTTTTGAGGTTTGTTCCCCCGGCATCGAACGTCGCTTGCGGCTCAATTGGCACTTTGAAGCCTATGTGGGTGAGAAGGTCAATCTGCGCCTGTTCAAGGCGGTCGACGGGAAAAAGGAACTGACCGGTAATCTGGTGCAGTACGGTGACGGCCTGTGTACCGTTGAGGTGGACGGGGCGAAGATAGCCGTGGATATAAAAAATATTTCAAAAGCAAGAACGGTCTTTGAATTTTAAGGAGGAATAAAGAAAAATGTCTGCAAACAGCGAATTCTATGAGGCGCTTACCCTGCTGGAAAAGGAAAAGGGCATCAAGAAAGAGTATATGCTCGAAAAGATCAAAGCGGCTATCATCGCCGCCGTCAAAAAAGAAAAGAACATGGATATGCAGCCGGAGAATATCGACGCCGCTTTCGATGAGGAAAAGAGAACGGTGCGCTTCTTTGTGCGCAAGTCTGTTGTTGAGGAAGTCACCGATCCGCTGGTTGAGATCTATGTGGATGACGCCAAGAAGATCAGCAGAAAATATAAACTGGGCGACGTCGCTGAGGTGGATCTCGATCCCAGCCGTTTCGGCCGTATTGCCGCCAAGGTTGGTAAGAACGTTATCGTTCAGGGCATCAATGAGGCCGTTTACGGTTCGCTGACCCGTGAGTTCACCGAAAAGACGGGCGAGATCGTCACCGGCGTGGTTGAGCGTATCGATCTGAAGATCAAGGCCGCCGTGCTGAGCATCGGCCGCTACGAAATGCTCCTGCCCGTACGGGAAATGATCCCTCGGGAGACCATCGGCGAGGGTGACCGTATCAAGGTTTACGTTGTCGAGGTGCGCCGCAAGGAGAAGGATCGTGGCCGTGTTTACAACGAGGTTCTGCTCTCCCGTACCCATCCCGGTCTGGTTCGCCGTCTGTTTGAGATGGAAGTGCCTGAGGTGCAGGACGGCACGGTTGAGATCATGTCGGTAGCCCGTGAGGCGGGCAGCCGCACCAAGGTTGCCGTTATGAGCAACGATCCCGCCGTCGATCCCGTCGGCGCTTGCATCGGTCAGAAGCGCAGCCGTATCTCCACCATCATTGATGAGATCAAGGGCGAGAAGATCGATATTATCAAGTACAATGCCGATCCGGCCCTGTATGTCACGGCCGCTTTGTCGCCTGCCGTTGTGCTGTCGGCACAGGCCGATGAGAGCAAGAAGACCTGCTCGGTCATCGTGAACGACGATCAGTTGTCGCTGGCCATCGGTAAGGAAGGTCAGAACGCCCGTTTGGCGGCAAAACTCACCGGTTACAAGGTGGATATCAAGCCGCTGTCTGCTTTAAGCGGTCAGAACTAAGGGGGAGTTTGGCGTGAAGGTACGCAAGACCCCCATGCGTATGTGCTCCGGTTGCGGCGAGAGTAAGCCGAAAATGGAGCTGGTGCGGGTGGTGAGAAGTCCCGAAGGTGAGATCAGCATGGATCTGACCGGCAAGAAACCGGGGCGTGGCGCTTACCTGTGCCGTTGTGCCGATTGTCTGAAAAAGGCACGCAAATCCAAGCGGATCGACCGTTCGCTGGAAACGACCATTCCGGCCGAGGTCTATGATGCGCTGGAAGAGGAGTTGGCCGCACTTGAAGGATAAATTTTTATCAAATCTCGGATTGGCCCGCCGTGCAGGAAAACTCCTGCGAGGTCGGGATGAGGTTTTCGCCGCGCTGAGTGGCGGGAAGGCCTATGGATTGTATGCGGCAAGCGACCTTTCGCCCCGCACCGTCCGATTGGTCGAGGAACAGGGCAACGCCTTGGGGATTGACCCGATCCGATTAGACTATACCATGTCTGAGTTGGGAAATGCTTGTGGACTCAAGCCCTTTGGCATTTTTTCATTGGCAGACAAAAACTTTCGCAAGATGCTGGATACAGCATTGGAGAATAAGGAGGCAGTACAGTGAGTGATACACCGTTAAAATACAAAGTACATGAATTCGGAAAGGATATCGGTATCTCCAGCAATGAGATCATGGATCTGCTGGAGAAGTACTCCACCCGCCCGAAAAACCATATGGCGCCCCTGAGTGCCAAAGAACTGGATATGCTCTTTGAGGTCATTACCGTAAAGCACGGCCATCAGAATATCGCCGCTTATATGGAAACCCTCAATGCGCCCAAGGCTCATGCGGCCGCCGGTAAGCCCGCCGCCAAGCCCGCGCCCAAAGCGGCGCCCAAGGCCGAGCCCAAGCCCGCACCCAAGCCCGCTCCCAAGCCGGAGGCTAAACCCGCTCCCGCGCAAAAGCCTGCGCCCAAGCCGGCCGATGCTCCTGCCGAGCGCAAAGGGCCTACCCCCGGTGCGACCCAGACCATTTCCGGCCCGCCCCCCAAGAAGAAAAAGACGGGCGAGCGTCAGGAAAAGGGTCAGTTGGAGAAGCGGTATGTGGACACCCGTACCGTTACGGTTGACCTGTCCAAATACGATCAGAAGCTGGAAGATCTGGCACCCGAAAAGGCCAGAGATCTCGGCAAGCAGTTCCAGAAACTGAAAAAGCAGGGCGGCAACAATCGCCGTCAGAAGGGTCGCAAGGAGACCGAGGCCGAGAAGATCAAGCGTCTGGAGGCCGAGCGTGCCAAGCGCCCGCAGCTGCAGGTGGTGATCGGCGAGGAAATCGTCGTTTACGATCTGGCTGCAAAACTTCACGCCACCAACGCTCAGATCATCAAGAAATTGATGGAATTGGGCATCATGGCCGCCGCCAACCAGACCATTGAGTTTGATGCGGCCGCTCTGGTTGCCGAAGAATTCGGCGCTAAGGTTACCAAAGAAGAAGTGGTTACCATTGAAGAAAAACTGATCGACGAGAGCGAGGATATCGATGAGAACCTCCAGCCTCGTAACCCCGTTGTGGTGGTTATGG
>JAZKZU010000219.1:0-3026 GCA_045612825.1 Eubacteriales bacterium | reverse complement strand
CGTCAGAAATTGGAGAGCATTGCCGCCGATTGCATTACCGTCATTACCGACGGTGTGGATGCTACCATTGAGAAGAAGCCCACCTTCTTTGCCGTGCTGACCGAGAACGGCTACGATCCTACCGATGACAACCATGAAATTCAGACAGGGCAGTGGTACGACCCCGCTCGTGTGGCACAGGCCATTAAGCGGGAGTTCCCCGATGCGCATATCGAGTTCATGCCCGAGTTTTCCAATCAGCGGGACCACAATCGGGTGCTGACGGCGGCCACCGAGTATGAGCAGGCCGTGTTCGTCACCTTCTGCACTACCACCTCGTACTTGGGTACCGACGGGCTGACCCGTCGTACCGAGTCGGTGATCGATGCCCTGTCCCGTTCGGGCAAGGTGGCGGCGATCGTGCATTTCGGCAACCCCTTTGCCTTGAAGAATATCCCGCCGCAGAAGCGCCGCATCTATGGGTATATGATGGAAATGTCGCAAGACTATGCCATTGAGGTACTGTCGGGCAAACGGCAGGCCAAAGGCCAATTACCCTTTGTAATCGAATAAGAAGAAACAGCATGGCGTTTGCCATGCTGTTTTGCTTAAATTTTTATATTTTTTCAGATTTATCTATTGGAATTTTTATCAAAATGCGGTAGAATACTATAAGAGGTGAATCGACGTTGGACTTTTTGAGAAAAAATCGAATCACAATTTTGATCATCGGTGTGGCCTTGGTG
The DNA here is from genome assembly GCA_045612825.1 of Eubacteriales bacterium. Taxonomy (GTDB): domain Bacteria; phylum Bacillota; class Clostridia; order Oscillospirales; family UMGS1783; genus CAKSHC01. Next base: position 2,301 of record JAZKZU010000219.1, on the reverse strand, counting down.
AGCCTGACTCGGATGTTCGTCCTGCTCCTTGGCACCGATCCGATCAACGGATATAGCCAATCCCTCCTGTGGAGTATTCTCCAGATCGCAGTTTGCGCCCTTGTCCTTGCGGCAACGGTCGTGCCTGCCGTTTACCCTAAGCAGGAGATGAAACTGGGGGATTCCGTGATTTTTCGCATCATGGCGGGCGTTGCCGCCTTGGGATATGCGGTAAAGCTGGCCCTGTCGCTGGTGGGGCTGTGGCGGGAATTTTCCTTAAATATGATGATGTATGAGATCCGCTTGCCGTGGCTTGCTGTGGCAAAGATCCTGTTGTCGGTGCTGGCGGTGGGCTTTTTTTTCCTGTTGTGCCGTGTCGGCACCCGATTGCCGTCAACCATGAGTCTGATTCTCATTCTCGGCCCGATCGGGCTGTACGTAGTGCGGCTGATTGAATCGTTTATGACCATCACCATGAACCCCTCGGTGGATACCTATTCCATTTTGCTTTTGGGGTGTTGTGCGGGGCTGATGTTTCTGTCTTATCTGGGGCGGTGTCTGCTTGATACGACGGTAAAATCCGCCTTTGCCGCATGGACGTCGGTAGCCGCCGTCATTCTGGCCCTTTCCAGCGTGGCGAATTTGATCTTCACGGTCGTGAAAGCGCCGGCCTATCTCGGGTTGATTGCCATTGAGGATCTAATCTGCGATTTTTGCATCATGCTGGTTGCCGTTGCGGGGGCGAATATCCATCAGGGAGTGCCGCTTGGCGTGCGCCGTCATGCCATGGTGGGATCGGCTGTGCCGCTGCCTCGGCACCGTGGACGGTATATTCCAAAACATTAGTGCGAAAAATGAAGAAATTGCTTGACAGGAAGCGGGCAAATATGTATAATGTAATATGCGTATTGAGGTATTGATATGAAGTTGAATATCGGTCAAGTGCTGGCCAATGAAAAATTTGTACTGTCGTTTGCGTGTGAAAAGGATTTTTCGGCTCTCGAAATGGGGGATGATGTCCGTCCGTTCGGCATGGTACAGGTAAAGGGTACGGTACGGAATCGGTATCAAGGCATTGCCATTGAGGCAACCATTCAAGGACAGGCCGTAGCGCCCTGCGCTCGCTGTCTGGCGGATGTGAACTTCAAGGTGGATGTACCTCTCGAATGCTTTATCGGCCCCGATGGGGTTGGCGATGATCTGGTCAACATTGAAAACGGCCATTTCATTGATCTGAGCTGTGCTGTGGAAGAAGCCTTGTTCGATGAATATCCCACAAAGCTTCTCTGTTCTCCCGATTGCAAGGGCTTGTGCCCGATCTGCGGTCAGGATCTCAATCACGGCAGTTGCGACCATATGGCTTGATAAGTTATAAAACCCGGTTAAGGAGGTGTCATAGATGGCGGTTCCCAAGAGAAAAACATCAAAATCCAGAAGAGATCTGCGTCGTTCCAATGTCTGGAAGCTGGACGCTCCGGCGCTCACGAAGTGCAAGCAGTGCGGCGAGCTGATCGCTCCCCACAGAGTGTGCGATAATTGTGGTTACTATGACGGTAATCTGGTCGTGAAAAAGGAAGAGGCGTAAAAAACAGAGAAGGCGACGATGAGTTTCCTTCTCTTTTTTTATCAAAGGAGGTAAGGTATGGCAGTTGTGGCTGTCGTCGGTCGCCCCAACGTGGGGAAATCGACCCTTTTTAATAAATTAGCCGGCCAGCGCTTGTCGATTGTAGACAACGTCCCCGGTGTGACCCGTGATCGCCTGCACGCCTCGTGCACGTGGCTCGATCATTCCTTTACCCTCATCGATACCGGCGGTATCGAGCCGGATACGGGGGATGTGATCCTGTCCAAGATCCGTGAGCAGGCCCAGCTGGCTATCGACGGCGCCGATGTCGTGCTGCTGATCTGCGATATCACCACCGGCGTGACGGCTACCGACGAAGCGGTGGCGCATATGCTGCGCCATAGCAATAAGCCGGTTATCGTCTGTGTCAATAAATGCGATAGTGTCGGCGCTGAGCCGCCCGAATTCTATGAGTTTTTCAACCTCGGCTTTGAAGACGTTTTTGCCGTATCTGCCGTCCATGGCCATGGCACCGGCGATATGCTCGACCGTGTTTGCGAACTCCTGCCCGAAGAAAACGAGGAAGAGGAGAGCGACCGGATCAAGGTAGCCATCATCGGCAAGCCGAATGTTGGCAAGTCCTCGCTTCTCAACTGCATTTTGGGCAAGGAACGCTCGATCGTTTCCAATGTAGCCGGTACGACCCGTGATGCCATCGACGCCTTTTACGAGAACGAGCACGGCAAATATATGCTTAT
>JAZKZU010000218.1:0-8116 GCA_045612825.1 Eubacteriales bacterium | reverse complement strand
CGGGCCGTCCACAATGGTGGCGATCTCCTTAACTACCTCAATAAAATCTCTGCCTTCCTTGGCGATCAGAGAGGGGTTGGTGGTAACGCCGCAGATGACGCCCAGTTCGTTGGCCTTGCGGATTTCATCCACATTTGCCGTGTCGATAAAGAATTTCATGACAGTTCTCCTTTTTTATGTATATTGATAACTTGATTATATCACATTTCACTTAAAATTCAAGCCATTTTGATGCGATTTGTAGTCAAAATTCGTGTATATTCGGTCAGTTTTCGGCCGATTTTCGCAAGGAATCGTCCGTGTCTACGACACAATAGGCATAATTATGCTGCTCGGTGTCTTGATAAATCAGGCTGCCGAATGCCTTTTTGAGCATCCCCGCAAAGGGACGAAGCAACCATACGCCAAAGCCGCACAGATAACTCATATAGAGTTTTTTTCCCATCGCCTCGGCCAGGACAGAGGCCATACGGCAGGTGGCCAGATATTCCTTGTTTTGCGGGAAATACAGGCCGTCCAGTTGCTGATCAATCACCATGGCGACAAAGGCGCACAGATTTTCAATATAAATCATGCTGCGCTCATTTTTGATGCGGGGGAAGACGGGTAATTTTCTTACCAGTTTGAGTAGCGTCTGAAAATTGCCCTTGCACCCTTGCCCGTACACCATCGGCGGACGCAGTACACAGACCCGAAAATGCTCATCCTGCAAGGGGGTAATGGCTTGCTCGGCCTCCCACTTGGAATGGCCGTAGTGACTGCGGGGTGCGGGCATGGTTTGGGGGGTGATCACGCCCGTTCCCCGTCCGTACACGCTCATGGTGCTTAGGAAAATAAATTGCTCCACGCCCTCGTTTTTGGCTTTATTGGCTATATCGACGGCCAAATCCCGATTGACGGTATAATACAGCGGAGCGTTGGCCGCCGTTTCCTTTTGATGGGCCAGTCCTGCTACATGGAAAAGGGCATCATATCCGCTGAAATCGGCGGTGCGCCAAGCATCACCGATGGTGTCCAGCGTGTGAATCTCATAGCGATCCTTGGCAAACTCGGCAAAGGCCGTACCGATATAACTGTTAGCGCCGGTAATCAGAATTTTTTTCATTTCTTGGCACCCGTGCCGCCCTCAACCACACCGTCGGAGCGCAAAACCGATTTAATGGTACCAAAGAAGCATTTGCAGTCGAACCCGAAACTGAGTTTCTCTACATATTCGCCGTCTAACTTGGCTTTCAGGGGGATTTCCAATTCGTCCCGCCCGTTGATCTGGGCCCAGCCGGTCAACCCCGGCTTGACGCCGTTAGCGCCGTACTTGTCCCGCTCGGCAACCAGATCATCCTGATTCCAAAGGGCAGGACGAGGACCGATGACGCTCATCTGGCCGATCCAGATATTAAACAGCTGGGGAATTTCATCCAAAGAGGTCTTTCTCATAAATTTCTGCCACTTGCTCAGGCAATCGGCGGCCTTGAACTGATGGGTGGGCATATCCTTGGGTACGGTGGTGGGCATGCTGCGGAATTTGATAATGGGAAAGGTCTTCTTATGAATACCGATGCGCTTTTGCTTGAAGAAGACGGGTCCCTTTGAGTCGATTTTAATGATAATGGCTATGACCAGCATCGGCAAGGCTAAAATTACAATGCCGAGGGTGGACAGGACAATATCAATGATTCGTTTGATAACTTTTTGATACATATATTTCATCTCCCTTACTTTTATTATTACACCATATTTTGCTCGGCAAGTCAAGAGAATGAAAATAAAAAAGGCAGACTACATTGTAGTCTGCCTTTTGTGGTGACCCGGACGGGAATCGAACCCGTGTTACTGCCGTGAAAGGGCGGTGTCTTAACCTCTTGACCACCGGGCCGTTGGTAGCGGCAACTGGATTCGAACCAGTGACACTCCGGGTATGAACCGAATGCTCTAGCCAGCTGAGCTATGCCGCCATAACGCGAGAATCATTTTAATATAATTATGCCGCCTTGTCAAGCAAAAATTTATCTTTTTTATAAAAAATACGAAAAAAGGGATATTTTGGCTTGAAAAAGTCAAACTTATTCTGTATAATACTACCGATACTAAAAGACGAGAGGAGAACTATCGTGGAATATTCACATGAAGTAGAACAAATGTGTCCCCTTACCAAGGGCTGCAATCACGGTCCTGCCCCCATCCCCGAAGAGGGTCGTTGGGTTAAGGCGACACAGATCAGCGACATCTCAGGTCTGTCACACGGCATTGGCTGGTGTGCACCTCAGCAGGGTTGTTGCAAACTGACCTTGAACGTAAAAGAGGGTATTATCGAGGAAGCTCTGGTGGAGACGCTGGGCTGCTCGGGTATGACCCATTCGGCGGCTATGGCTGCTGAAATTCTGCAGGGCAAAACCATTCTGGAAGCTCTGAATACCGACTTGGTTTGCGACGCGATCAACGTGGCCATGCGTGAGATCTTTAAGCAGTTGGTCTATGGCCGTACCCAGACCGCTTTCTCCGAAGACGGTCTGCCCATCGGTGCCTCTTTGGACGATCTGGGCAAGGGTCTTCGTACGCAGGTCGGTACCATGTTCGGTACCCGTGCCAAGGGTGTGCGCTATCTGGAAATGGCGGAAGGCTACGTCATCAATATCGCTGTTGATAAGGGTGGCGAGGTGATCGGCTACAAGTTCGTACATCTGGGCAAGATGATGGAGCAGATCCGCAAGGGTGTGCCCGCCGCTGAAGCCTATGAGAAGAATATCGGCACCTATGGCCGTTATGCGGAAGCGGATCGTTATATCGATCCCAGAAACGAATAAGGAGGGGACATCATGGCTTTATTTGAAGGATATGAAAGAAGAATCGATCAGATCAATGCTGTGCTCCCCGAGTATGGCTTCTCTTCGATCGAAGAAGCGCAGGAATACTGCCTGTCTATGGGCGTGGATGCCTATAGGATCGTAAAGGATATTCAGCCCATCGCTTTTGAGAACGCTTGCTGGGCCTATATCTTAGGTTGCGCTATCGCTCTTAAGAGCAACGTGAAGAGCCCCAGCGAAGCTTCGGCTTGCATCGGTAAGGGTCTGCAGGCTTTCTGCGTACCCGGCTCGGTTGCCGATTCCCGTAAGGTAGGTCTTGGCCACGGTAACCTCGGCGCTATGCTGCTGGAAGAAGACACCGAGTGCTTCTGCTTCCTCGCCGGCCACGAGTCCTTTGCCGCCGCTGAGGGCGCTATCGGCTTGGCTCGTACTGCCAACAAGGCTCGTAAAAAGCCCCTGCGTGTTATCCTGAACGGTTTGGGTAAGGATGCCGCTTATATCATTTCTCGTATCAACGGCTTCACCTATGTGCAGACCGACTATGATTTCAAAACCGGCAAGCTCAACATCGTGTCCGAGAAGGCTTTCTCCGACGGCGAACGCAGCAAGGTTCGTTGCTACGGCGCTAACGATGTAAATGAGGGCGTAGCGATCATGAAGCATGAGAAGGTTGACGTTTCCATCACCGCTAACTGCACCAACCCCACCCGCTTCCAGCACCCCGTTGCCGGCACTTACAAGAAGCTCTCCTATGAAGAAGGCTTCAAGTACTTCTCGGTCGCTTCGGGCGGCGGTACGGGTCGTACCCTGCATCCCGATAACATGGCCGCCGGCCCGGCTTCTTATGGCTTGACCGACACCATGGGCCGTATGCACGGCGATGCCCAGTTCGCAGGTTCTTCTTCCGTTCCTGCTCACGTGGACATGATGGGTCTGATCGGCGCGGGTAACAACCCGATGGTCGGTATGACCGTGGCTTGTGCCGTTGCTGTCTATCAGGCGCTCAATAAATAAGATTTTGCATTAAAAAGGACATCCTGCGGGATGTCCTTTTTTTCGGTGAGGCTCGGTATTATTATAGAAAATATCGATAATGATAAAATTGAAAAAGTATAATGGTGTGAAATGAGAAATATGACGGATGCTGTCAAATCGGACGGCCCGTATCCCGGTCACGGACGGAAAGTCCTGTTGTTGCAAGGGTTTGATGGCTGGGGCTTGTTGGATTCTGTGTGTGCCCTTGAGAAAATAAAGGAGAAATCATAAAAAATCGCAAAAATAGGTGATATTGTCAATGTATTGGGTGAATATCGCAATTCAAATTGATGGGAATTTGTGATTTAATATACGAGGACGAAATTATCATCCTCGTTTTGCTATACCGTGTCTATAACACCACGCCCATCCGCCCCGCCCGTAAGCCGTTTGGTCGTTGCGGGACTAACCCTTGTAATTTTTAGCGCTCTGCGCAGAAAATATAATAATAAAAGGAGAAAAACGATGAAAACAGCAAAACGTCTATTAACCCTCGCATTAGCCCTTTGCATGTTGATTGGCATTCCCTTTGCCGTTTCGGCAGCAGACGCACCTTTCGAAATCCGTGAGGTCCTGGAAGCCCCTGTCGGATACGATTGGGATAGCGTAACATGGTATACCTCGGCCATTGCAGACACTGCAGACTATAAGGATAAATGGTTGGGCAAAACTGTCTTCGTTACTTTTAGTGATCAACTCAGTGACGATGCTATTACCAACCTGCAAAACGGAACGACTAAGTTTGAAGTCACTAAAATTGGTGGTACAGGAAGCCAAGCGTTGAGAGGTACTTATTTGGGGCATATAAACAAACAAACCGTTGTCTTTGCGCATAGTGGTGCGGGATACACTGCGCCTGCTGGTCCTAGCGGTAATGCAACATATAGAACTTTCGATTATATTCGTGGTACTCAAGGTAACGCTGGTTGCTATTTTGTTATCACTCTCGCCGGCGCAGATGCAAACGGAGATAACCTTGTGGAAGAACTCACCTCTATTAACGATGTTGGATTGACTAAAAAATCGACTTGGAGAATCACTGAACGTACTCCGCTTCGCATTACGGGTGTTACTCCGCTGGCTGATTCTCAGGCAAAGCAATCGCTCGACAAGGGCATCACTTGGTTGATACAGTTCAATCAGAGCATCCGTCATGAAATACTGACAGAAACTGGCGTGATTCGTATCGCGGTTATGGGTGAGAATGGTGCCCGTGTGGATGGCTTGGATGACCGATGCAATATCGTATCCGAATACTGCACGGATACCGTTTTGGCGGTCAGAATGAGTAATCCTGGTAGGACTATATCTTATTATGAGGATTTGGCAGTAACAAAAGGCACCACGGTTAGCGGTTACGGATTTGAATTTGACGATATGGTTACTAATAAGAAAAACAACTGTATCGACATGTTGATCAGTACCTCCGGTGAAGCTCTGCCCTGTACGGCCAGTATCGACACCTTTTCCTGGGACACCATGACGACTACCTATAGTAAGGATAAATGGGCCTCGGATTTCTATGGTTTAGTTGGAGCCAAGGTGGGTGATACGCCTTATAAGACCTTTGCTCAGGCTATGGAAGCAGCTAAGGCAGCCAATACGGCGACTACGGTTACGCTGTGTAATGATGCTGTGGTCAGTGATAGATTTTTCGAGCTGGATTCGCACATTACGCTGAATCTGAACGGCTATGAATTTGCCACCGACAACTACATGATCGTTTTTGGTGAGATTGTAGACTCGAGCGATGGTTTGGGTAAATTGGCTATTGATGCCGAGAAAATCTTCAACCTGACTGCCGCCGACGATATTCTGCCTCTGTACGATACCAATGGCTATCGTTTCTACAACTATGAGTTCCGTCATGTAGAGAAGGCCGATATTGATACTAACGTGGTTCAGTACAGTGTTGGTCTGGGCTTTAACAATAAGAAGGCCTATGAGGTTTTGGTAGCCTCCAACATGGACTTTGGTGTTGAGATGACCATTAGCGGTGAATCCAAGAAGATCATCTGGGTCTTCTCTGATGAGCTGATGCAGGACTTTGCCGAGAAGAACGCCGAGAAGAGAACCGCAATTACCGTGACGATTTCCGGCCTTGACACTCTTGGTGAGGCAAACTTTACCTCGAAAGCTATACTGAAATCGGAGAATCTTGTAGTGAATCTGGCCAAAGAGTTTGTAATGGAATAAGTGAGGGTACGATTATGCGTAAAAAATATGAAGTACCTGAGTTGGATATCCATCATATCAACTTAACGGATCGTTTGACTTCGGATGTGGAAGTCAATATTTCTCAAATGATCGATGATCCCGAGTACGGCTGGGAAGAATGGTAAGCAACCGACGCTGACAATCGTCAAGCAAAAAATGAGCCAATGCATCGAAAGGTGCATTGGCTCTTATTTTGAAAATCCAACAAACAATAAGCAAGAAAATATCTCTTGGGGAGATGCTTCGCAAAGAAGCATCTCCTTTTTTTTGTTTTATCCATTGAAATACGAAAATAGAAGTGGTATAATATATTGATATTTTATAAGGAGAACTGTACCCTTATGGTGATTTTCGGGATTGACCCCGGTTTTGCCACCATTGGATATGGGGTGATCGAGTATGTTGGCAACCACTTCAAGGTGCTCGATTATGGTGTGATGACCACGCCGGCCCACACCCCCTTTTCCGATCGGTTGGCCGGTATCTATGAGCAGGTAACCGAGTTATTACAACGATATAAGCCCGATGCCGTGTCGATTGAGGAACTGTTTTTCAATACCAATATTACCACGGGTATTCAGGTGGCGCACGCCAGAGGGGTGCTGGTGTTGGGCGCTAAGCAACAGAACATCCCCATCTACGAATATACCCCCTTGCAGGTCAAGCAAGCCATCACCGGTTATGGCCGTGCCGAGAAGCGGCAGGTGATGGAAATGACCAAGATGTTTTTGAATTTAGATAAGATCCCTCGCCCCGATGATGCGGCCGATGCCTTGGCCTTGGCCATCTGCCATGCCCACAGTGCAGGCAGTGCGTTATACAGTGAGGATCGGATTTAGGAGTCGTTATGTTTTATTATTTGCGTGGTATGTTAGCGCTCAATGAAGCCAATACGGCGGTCGTCGATTGCGGCGGTGTCGGTTACCAGTTGGCCGTGTCGGCCATGACGTCGGCTCGCTTGGAGCGGGTCGGTGTCGGCGAGACGGTGACCGTGTATACCTATATGGCTTTTCGTCAAGAGGCGGTGGAGCTGTTTGGATTTTACGATCGGCAGGAGTTGGAATCGTTTAAGACCTTGCTCGGGGTTAACGGCGTAGGTCCCAAGGCGGCTTTAGCCATTTTGTCTACTCTGACCCCTGAGCAGTTTGCCATGGCGGTACTGAGCGGCGATACCCGTGCCATTACCCGTGCGCAAGGCGTTGGACCGAAGCTGGCCAGCCGCATTGCCTTGGAACTCAAGGACAAGGTGGATGCCACGCTGGTATCGGGCGATGTGGAGGATATCATTGCGGTATCCGAGCCGCAGAGCGACAATGCCGAAGAAGCGGTTAAGGCCCTGTTGGTTCTCGGGTACTCCCGCTCGCAGGCCAAGGCGGCGGTGGCGCAGGCCGATGCGTCGACTCCTGTGGAGGAGATCGTGCGTGCCGCTTTGCGGATGTTGATGAAATAAGGAGGTTTGGGTATGGAAATGGATGAGAGAATCGTGTCTACCGTCTTTACCGGCGGGGACGAGCCTGAATTTTCCCTGCGTCCCAAATTCATGGTGGATTACGTTGGGCAGGAAAAGGTTAAGGAAAACCTTTCGGTCTTTATTGAAGCCGCCCGTGGCCGTGGTGAGCCACTAGATCACGTGCTTCTTTATGGCCCGCCGGGACTGGGTAAGACGACGCTGGCCTCGGTTATCGCCAATGAAATGAATGTCAATATCCGCATCACCTCGGGCCCTGCCATCGAAAAGCCGGGGGATCTGGCGGCGTTGCTGACCAATCTCAACGATGGAGACATCCTCTTTATTGATGAGATCCATCGGCTCTCGTCGGCCGTGGAGGAGGTGTTGTATCCGGCACTGGAGGACTATGCGCTGGATATTATCATCGGCAAGGGGCCTTCGGCGCGTAGTTTGCGTATTGATTTGCCGAAGTTTACATTAGTCGGCGCAACAACACGCGCGGGTGATCTGACGGCGCCTTTGCGTGATCGTTTTGGCGTGATTAGTCGTCTGGAACTGTATACACCGGCAGAACTTGTGAAAATTGTTACGCGGTCGGCGTCGGTATTAGGCG
>JAZKZU010000217.1:0-1785 GCA_045612825.1 Eubacteriales bacterium | reverse complement strand
GTGTGCGGTGTGATTTTGCAGGAACACGAGCCCGTCTTTGTGCGTAGTGCACACGTGGTGCTGTGCACCGGCGGTATCGGACGTATTTATAAATATACTACCAATCCGTCAGCCTCGACGGGGGACGGCATTGCCGCCGCCGCACGGGCGGGGGCACGGCTTAAGAATATGGAATTTGTCCAGTTCCACCCCACGGGCTTGGCTCTGCCCGATGTGCATGGGCAGGTATTTTTGATCTCCGAAGCGGTGCGAGGCGATGGCGGGTTGCTGTATGACGAGCATGGCGAGCGGATCATGAAAGGCAAGCATGAGTTGGAGGACTTGGCGCCTCGGGACATTGTGGCCCGTGTCATCTATAAGCATCTGCGTGCCACCGAGACCGATAAGGCCTATCTCGATATCGCTTATAAGGGTGCGGATTTTGCCGCGAAGCGATTCCCGACCATTTATGAATCCTGCCTTAGCCATGGCATTGATATTACCAAGCAACGGATTCCCGTCCTGCCGACCCAGCACTATTTCATGGGCGGTGTGGCTACCGACCTGTATGCGCAGTCCAATGTAAAGGGGCTGTACTGCGTTGGGGAATCGTCCTGCACGGGCGTTCATGGCGCCAACCGTTTGGCCTCCAACTCCTTACTGGAATGTTTGGTGTTCGGGCGGCGGTGTGCACAGTACATAGCCGAGAGCGGTCGGGTTTTAGGCGAGAGGCTGCCGGCAATCCCCGTACAGGCGTATGAGGATGACCGTGAGCGGGTGAGCGATTATCGGGAGCGGGTACGCCGTACCATGATGGAGGACGGCGGTATTATCCGTAATGCGACCGATATGCAACGGGGCATTAAGTCCTTGACTCATATTGTAGAAGAACTGGAACATAGAAAATTAGAGAAACTGTCGCACATCGAAGCGTACAATATGGCCTGCGTTGGCCGTGCTGTGCTGGAAGGGGCACTTGCCCGCAAAGAAAGTGTCGGCGGACATTATAGGGAGGATGAATAAAAATGTTGACGTCTGTTTATGATGACATTCTGAAGTTAGCCTTGCGTGAGGATATCGGCACGGGAGATATTACTACCGAGTCGACCATTGCCGCCGATGCCACCATTACCGGTGATTTTATCAGCCGTGTGGACGGTGTGGTCTGCGGTACCTTTGTGGCGGCTCGTTGTTTTGAATTGGTAGACCCTACCGTTACCTTTACCCCCATTAAAAAAGAGGGAGAAACGGTTAAGGCGGGGGAGAGCATTGCCACCGTTTCGGGTAATGCCCGCAGCATCCTGACGGCCGAGAGAACGGCGCTGAACATGATGCAGCGTATGTGCGCCATCGCCACCACGTCGGCCTATTATAAAGAGTTGGTCAAGGATTACCCGACCACGGTTGTCGATACCAGAAAAACGACCCCCGGTTTGCGTGCTTTGGAAAAGTACGCGGTTAAGACGGGCGGATGCGGCAACCATCGGTTCTGCCTGTCCGACGGGGTGCTCATTAAGGATAACCATATCAAGGCGGCAGGTGGCGTGACGGCGGCCATTGCGGCGGCCAAGGCTAACGTGCCGTTTGTACTCAAGGTTGAGGTAGAATGTGATACCTTAGAGCAGGTCAAGGAGTCTGTGGAAGCGGGTGCGGATATTATCATGCTGGATAACATGACCCCCGAGCAGATGCGTCAGGCCGTGCAGATGATCGATGGCCGTGCTTTGGTGGAAGCCAGCGGCAATATGCACAAGCGTGACATCCGTGAGGTGGCGGCCTGCGGGGTGGACATCATCTCGGTTGGCG
>JAZKZU010000216.1:0-1947 GCA_045612825.1 Eubacteriales bacterium | reverse complement strand
AAAGACCCCAAAGGTGCCAGGTGTAAACGGGAGCCGCATTCTCAAGACCCGTGGTATCGTCGAAGTAAGGTTCGTAATCCACCGTTGCCACCAGATTGTCGGATTTTACGTTCCAGTCGATGACCTGACCGTCATTCACGGGATAATTGCTGTAAGGGCCGCCGTTTAAGGTAACGGGCAACTTATTTTCGGAGAGCCACGGAACGATCGTGATCTCCAGGCTCTCGCCGCTGGTCTGACCGCCGGTTTCATTCAGTTCCACTTTACCGGCTGCATTGCCGTTGTAGATGGCATTGTCCACGAAGACCTGCATTCTTGCAGCTTCGTCTTTCCATGCGGAATCGGGAATGCCAAGGTCACCGTAGGAGCCGGTGATAACAGTTTCGCATGTACACGCCAACGGATTAAATTCCGGAGCCTCGAGGGCATCCAAGCAACGCACATAGTCGTGTTTATCCGTCTTGAAATAGCCGGCACGAACAGAGAGATCGCCGTTACCTTCAAATACGTTGGCACCCCCCAGTGCGTTGAAGGTGCCGCCGTTAACAATTACTGTACTGTTTGCGGCATACTCAACAACAGAGTCCCGCCAAGAAGTTCTGTCATCGGCCTTGCTAGCATTGAAGTCCCAATGGACATGCTCACCCTGACCTCTACCAATCAGTGTACCGCCGTTGACAACCAGCGTACCACCGGATTCCACATTCACAGCGGTTCCCCAAACCATCTGGCGGGCATACTTAGAATCAAACCACTCGCCTCTGGCAGTGTTAGCCCACCCGATTATTGCCACAACTCCTTCTTCGTAGTAAAAATCCTTGTATGCACTGTTCAGCCATTCTTTTTTGGTGTTGCCAGCCTCGACTTTGCCTCCGTTAATGATCAGCTTACCGGAAGTTTGAAAAACATCTGTATATACGTAACCATCGTAGCACTTATTATCAAGCGGACCAACCTTGTTGGCAAAAGGACCGGTATACTCGATGGAACCATCCGACTGGCTGTCATTCACCGTCAAAGCGGCATCTTCGGGAATGTAGAACAGTGTTGTTTTCCAAGAGTTTACTTCCCCGTCATAATCAGAAGCACCAAGTTCGACTTTAATGGAATTGCCATTCAAATCAAGGGTTTTGTTTCCTTTCACGGTACAGTAGGGTTCTGCAATATAAGGATACATCCGGTGTGCGTAGCTTCCGTGCTCACTGTTAATACTTCTATTATGTTCAGCCACTTCGTCTCGTCCGAACCAATCAGAAACTTCTATTTCCTTCTCGATATCAGCACCCAGCTTGATATTTACCGTAGACGCCGCCTGCAGAGCGTATACAAGCTCATCCCAGGTGGTGACCGTTACATCGGCCGTAGCTGCTGTCGCTGTCAGAACGCCCATCGGCAACATACCGACGATCATCGTGAGGGCAAGCAACAGACTTAATATTCGTTTTTTCACGTTTCATTTCTCCTTTTCAGAAGTTTATTTTGCTCGGCAGTTGGCAGGTCGCTTTCTCCCGCTGCCGAACAACCGGGGAAAGCACGATTTTCTCTCTTGGAAATCGCTTTAACATTCATTTCAATCGCTGTCACCGCCTTTCATTTCACAAAGGCTGATGCCTTCCAGCAGTTCCATCAGTATCGGCTCAACGCCGTCCGTCCACTGATAGCCCTTATTCACCACGATCTGACCTGACAGGCAATGCTGCTTGCCGTCCTCATCCTCCAATTCAATATGGAAGAACGAAAAGACCGTATTGCCTGCGGTATTTCGCTTTTGGTGGATGTACTTGCCATCCTTACAGCATTGGTAGCTGACGGTGGGAACGCTCTTGTCGGTATCCGGGGTCATATCCCTGGGTTTCATCCCTTCTTCAAAAGAAACAACGACAGTTTCTTTCTTATCGGAGATAAAGAAGACACGCTGACCGGGGATGCCGTCCTGATGCCATATCA